>CAZPFM010000282.1:0-4117 GCA_964585845.1 uncultured Bacteriovorax sp. | reverse complement strand
AGAGCCTTGCCAAGGAGCCCATGCTCTATGCCCTTACCCACCAGGTGATCGTCTTTCCTCTCTTTGGATGGTTCGGCATCCTACTTGAGCCCTCTCTTATCACAAATAATTTTTTTCTCGGATGGCTCATTGCTAATTTCGGTGTCTCGTTTACTTTCGAAATCTGCCGTAAGCTTGACCCCGAAGCACCGAAGCTCGCCAACACCTATGCCCACCACTATGGTCGGGGGAAAACCTTTTTCTTCACATTCCTTTTTATGCTCTACACGGCCTTAGGGGCCTATGTGGGGGGCTTTATCTGGTATTCACTACCCGTTCTCCTTTTACTTTTTGTGGCCCTGGCAATCTGGGTGAAAAAACCTCAGACCTATAAAATTCCTGCCGCCCTGTCGGCCCTGAACTCCATCATCGCCCTCTGGGCACCGGCCATAATCTGGTCCCTTAAAAGGTGGCTTCCTTGAAAAATCAAATCTTAAAATCAAATGACGACATCCAGACCCTTGAGCAACTTGCCGGCGGAAAGGCCACTAATATGGCAAGGCTCAATCAAATCGGTATCCCCACACCAGAATGGTTCTGTCTCTCGAGGACAAACTTCGATCAGGCCCTCACCCAATTTGATCCGGAACTTTTAAAATCCGGTACTCATGCCCTCATTGAAACAGAATTCCTGAAGCTCCCCATTAATCAGGATCTTCGGAAAAAGATTGAAACTGAACTGAAAGCTTTTCCCGCGGGATCAACTTTTGCAGTGAGATCCAGCGGAATCGGTGAAGACTCCGCAGAGAACTCTTTTGCCGGACAGTTCTCAAGTTACCTCCATCAAAAAAATCTGGATCAAGTCATTGATTCCATCAAACGCTGCTGGGCTTCGGCCTTCAGTGACCGGGCCCAGGCCTATAGAAAGGAGCGGGGAATTAGTCCAGAAGCCTTTGGAATGGGAGTAATCATTCAACGGATGGTCAGTGCAGATGTGGCCGGTGTGGGTTTTAGCCGGGACCCCATCCACCCCTTAAATAGGGAGCGTATGATTATTAGCTCCGTCTACGGACTAGGAGAGGGTCTTGTAAGCGGGGAACTTGATGCAGATCATTTTTATGTGAACCGATCGGATTTTAAGACTGAGCCTCACCTTGTGAGAAAAGAACATTTCTATCTCAAAGATGATGATGGGGGAATCCGAAAGCAGGAGGTCCCATCTGAGAAACAGGAGGTCTCTTCACTTTCTGACTCGGAAATTAAGACCATCTCCAGGGCGCTGATCCGCTTAGAAGAAACCATCGGTCTTCCTCAGGATATTGAATGGGTCATAGAGAATAATCACTTCTACTGCGTTCAAACTAGACCCATTACCAACCTTCCCCCGGAAGGCTTTTTTGATCCAAAGATCCGGGGTGCTCAATACATCCTCTGGGATAATTCCAACATCACCGAATCCTACAATGGAGTGACAACCCCCCTCACCTTTTCTCACATCTCAAGGGCCTACCGTCAGGTCTACCTTCAGTTCTGTGAAGTCATGGGTGTTCCGAAAGAACTCATCGATCGCCACGAAACCACATTCCGGAATATGCTGGGTCTTGTACGGGGAAGGGTTTATTACAATCTGAGAAACTGGTATCAGATGATCTATCTTTTTCCTTTTTCGGCCACTTCCAATAGCTTTATGGAAACCATGATGGGAGTGAAACAAGGTCTTAAACCCGAAGTCGCTGCCCTATTCGATTTTACAAAGAATCCTCCGAATTACTCCTTTCCCCGCAAAATTTATATTCTCTGGATGAATCTTTGGAGAATCTTTAAAGTGAAGTCCATCATCCAGGATTTCAAGCAGGAGTTTGACCGGGTTTATGGGGCCGCACTCAAGGTGGACTATCCTTCTTTATCTCTACAAGAGCTCATCTCTTCTTACGACAAACTCAGCCAGGATCTTCTATTTAAATGGAAGGCCCCCATCATCTCCGACACCCGGTGCATGGTCTTCTTCGGAGTTCTGAAATCTCTCACGGAAAAATGGATTAAAGAAAATGAAAACCCTTCTCTCTATAACGATCTTTTAAGCGGCGAAGGGGATCTCCCAAGTACTGAACCCACCCGGATGCTCATGCGTCTTGCCCGAAAGATTGAACTTGGTGACAAGGGTCGGCGGGAGTATTTTGTTTCTACACCAACGAGAAAGATCATCACTGACTTAAAAGAGGGCGCTCATCCAGAAATCTATCAGGACTTCGATCACTTCATCTCTCTTTATGGTTTCCGGTGCATCAATGAACTTAAACTTGAGTCCACTGATCTTCACGAAGACCCCACCTTTGCTATGGATGCAGTCTTAAGCTTTATCCGGATGAGAAACATCGACATCGACGGCATCATGGCCAGAGAAAAAGAGACCCGAGAGAGGGCCGAAGCAGTGGTGAAAAAGAATCTCTCTGGCATCAAGTACAAGTTTTATATGTTTATTTTAAAACACGCCCGGCGTGCCGTAAAAGACCGGGAGGACTTGCGTCTTCTTCGTACGAATATTTTTGGGGTCTGTCGGAGAATCTTTAAGGCCCTTGGGGTGAGACTCTTTGAACTCGAACTCATTCATGAGCCCATGGATGTCTTTTATCTCTCCATTGATGAAATCATTGCTTTCCAGGAGGGTCGATCCTTTGAAGTCTCCTTTAAGGAACTTGCTTCAATGAGAAAGCGTCAGTTTGATGAATACAGAAAGTCACCTCAGCCACCTGATCGTTTTGTTTCCGAAGGTGCGGCAGGGCTTAATTTCCTCTATCCTTCCGTTCTCGCTCAACAAGATCTTCTGGCAGGAACAGAAATTGTCTCCGATGACCCTTCTATTCTCCTGGGAACACCCTGTTGCCCGGGTGTGGTCGAAGGTATCGTCCGGGTGGTGAGAGAGGCAGAGGATGCTGAAGGTCTTAACGGGGAGATCATGGTGTCCGAGAGGACTGATCCGGGATGGGTTCCGCTTTTTCCTTCAACTTCAGGTCTTCTCATCGAACGAGGTAGTCTTCTTTCCCATTCTGCCGTGGTGGCCCGTGAGCTTGGAATACCCACTATCGTGGGAGTTCAAGGCGGTCTCATGAAAAAACTAAAATCTGGAATGCGGGTAAGAATGGATGCAGGTAAGGGAGAGATCAAAATCCTGGAGGAAAATTGAGTTTTGCCATCAAAAAGCTAGATCATTTGGAAAACGAAGACTTCCTCAAAGCCTTCTGTGAGTTTCCCTTTAAGGTCCGTCAGAAGGAATATCTAACAGGCCTAGTCTCTCCAGAGACAACGTTGAGACTTCTGCAATGGGGTCATCACCATGGCTCAGCTTTTTGGCTTCTCAGTTCCGGTGAGGTTCCCGTTATGCGCCTTTCGGCCAGGGTGTGTCCTCATCTTCAAAATACTGGGACAATTGGTTTTTTTGAGATTGATGAAAAGTATTCTGACTTTAAGAATTGTTTTGAGCTGGGTTTGAAGGTGGCCTTGGATTGGCTGCAGTCCCAGGGAGTAAAAGAGGTCATTGCTCCCATTGATCTTAACACCTGGTTTAATTACCGCTTCTCTGATGAAGGAAAGGATTTTTTCCCCCGCTTTAGCTGGGAGCCCACCACTCCGCCATCCTATAAAAATTTATTTTCAAAAGCGGGCTTTGTTGATTACGCCTATTTTCACACCATCGTTTTTCCCCACTTCAGGATAGGTCATTTCTGTCTTGGAACGGGCCCTATGAAAAAAGCCTATAAGCGACTCCACGATAAAGGCTTTCGTTTGCGACCTTTTAATAAAGAAGAGTTTGCCGAAAAAGAGCTTCCTCTTTTTTATGATATCAGCCAGGAAGCTTTTAAAGACTCACTTCTTTTTGAACCTATCGACTTTACGACATTTAAAGGGCTCTACTCAGAGGCCATGGTAAAGTATGATTTCTCTCCTTCAACCGTTCTACTCTCTCCCGAAGGAGAAGATGTGGGATTCATCTTTGCTTTTTTTGACGGAGATTATCTCATCATCAAGTCCATCGCTATCCGGGATAAGTATCAGGGTCTGCGCATCTCATCCGGGATGATCTATAATGCTGCCAAACAGGCCTTTGCCCGCAATAAGAAGGGGACAGTCTCGGCCCTGG
>CAZPFM010000281.1:0-4118 GCA_964585845.1 uncultured Bacteriovorax sp. | reverse complement strand
GAACGGGTGGCCAGAGAAATCCGGGATGGAGACCGCACCCTCGATATTTACCGTAAAACCCTTCCTCTGGTTCGCCGGAAGTCACCTCTTGCTGGTGTCCATTACTCTCTTAAAAAAGCTCTTCTTGCCTTAGGACCTACAGGACACCATTTTGAGCATTTCGTTGCCCGCTACTTCGAAGAACTGGGCTTTGATACGACGGTGAGTAAAACATTTCAGGGACGATTTGTGAGCCATGAGGTGGATGTGGTCGCTAGTCTGAACGGAAAGCGTTTTTTTGTGGAATGCAAATTTCATTATGGACCAGGAATTAAAAATGATGTGAAGGTGGCACTCTATGTGAAGGCTCGCTGGGATGACCTGAAAGATGGTCCGGAAGGTAAAAATCTTCACGGCTTCTATCTAGCCAGTAACACGGCCTTCACTAAAGATGCTCTTGCCTATGCCAATGGCTCAAAGCTTGAACTCTTGGGGGTCAATGCTCCGGATGGAAATCCTTTTCTAGTTGAAATCAAGCGTCTCAGGCTCTATCCCATCACGAGTCTCAGAAGTCTGAATAAGTTTTCTAAGATCGAACTTTTAAGCCGCGGTATCATGGCGGCCCAGGATCTTCATTATCATAAACAAATTCTGCAAAGAATTGGTCTTTCTGAAGAAAAGATCATTCAGGTTCTGCGGGAAGTTGATTATCTTCGGAGTCACGAATGAAACTCACATTCTGGGGAGCAACCACTGAGGTGACTGGCTCCATGACATTTATTCACTTGCCGGAAGGGATCTGCCTTGTCGATGCAGGTCTTGCCCAAGGACTAAAAGAAATCGAAGAACTTAACCTTAGACCCCTCCCCATGGCCCCTCAAGAAATACGGGCGATCATTCTCACTCACGCTCACCTTGATCATTCAGGATTTCTTCCCCGTCTTTACAGGGAAGGCTTCCGGGGCACTATCCATTCCACTTCGGCGACTAAAAAACTCGCCCGGATCATTCTCATGGATAGTGCAAAGATTTCCGAAGGAGAACTCTACGATGAAACAGATGTTCTCCGGACCATGGATCTTTTTAAAACCCATGATTGGGAAGCAAACTTTAATCTACTCGGAGCCTCCGCTCGGCTCTTCTCTGCCGGTCACATCCTCGGAGCTTCATCGGTTCTCATTCAATCAGAAGGAAAGCGGATCGTTTTCTCCGGAGACCTCGGAAGAAATGATGACTCTATTCTTCTTCCTCACTCTTCCTGCCCCCCTTGCGACCTCATCGTCATGGAGTCCACCTATGGAGGAAGAAAGAGACCAAAGACAATGGATACTGAGCTTGCAAGTTTTCTGATCCGCATAGGTCGTGAAAAGCGAGTGGGTATTATCGCAAGCTTTGCCGTCGCGAGGGCACAAACACTTTTGAGTCTTATCTATGAGTTTTTTCAGCGCCATCCCGAGGAAAAGTTTCGGGTGGTTATGGATAGCCCCATGATGAAAGAGGCCAATGGCATCTATCAGAAATTCTCTTCTCTCACACAGAGACCTGAGAGTCTCTACGAGTCCCTCTCAGAGATTGAGATCATCGAACACGAGCGTCAGTGGTTGAGTATCAGGAAAAAAGAGGGCCCTCTTCTTGTTGTTAGTTCCAGCGGGATGCTCACCGGAGGACGCATTCTCAATTATCTCTCTAACTGGAAGGATGATCCAAGGGCCATTCTCTTTCTTCCTGGTTATCAGGCAGAAGGCACTCCCGGAAGAGCTCTTCTTTCCGGAGAAAGAGACCTGCCCATAAGTCCAGAGGAAACGATTCATTGGCAGGGTGAGGTCATTGGATCAGAAGCTTTTTCTTCCCACGCTGACCACGATGAACTCTTGAGCTGGGCCACGGAGAAGAATGCGGATGCCAAAGTATTTCTTCTCCACGGGGATATGAAGGCCAAGGAAGAACTCAAAACCGCTCTCACGGAGAAAAATCTTGAAGTCTTTATTCCCGGGCCTCGCGACGAAACGGAAATCTAATGCTTTAAAAGCAGTAAATGGCAGCTCGTTTGACTACTCACAAACTTAGCAAAAGAAGACTCGAAAACTCCGTGCTTAACCCGGCAAGGGATAATCACAAGATCCGGAGACTCATTTTTTACAAGCCGGACAAAACACCTTTTCGGATCATCACTAAAGCGCAGCTCGTAATCAACTTTTCCCTGAAAGTCATGTGGGAGTACTTTTTGTCCAATGGACTTCATCAGATCAATTCCAGCGCGCTCAATCTCTTCCCGTTCACCATCAACAGGAAAACTCAAAGGAGCCTCGGCGATTCCAAAGGCATAGGTCATCGTCTGGAAGAGATGGATGAAATGAATCTCTGCATCCTTGAGAAAAGCCAAATCTTTAAGGTTAATGAGGTGGTTTTCACTCTCCTGGGATATCTCAATCGGGATAAATACTTTCTTTGCAAATGTCATAGTTTCCTCCATGCCCAATCCTATCCAAGGCTTAAGACGCTTTCTATGATCTGGGTCATGAATTGAGATGGCGCTCTCAAGGGGAATGGTTTACCCTAGGGAGATGAGTGAAATCTTTTGCAAAACCTGCCATAAGCCCAAGGCCCCCTACATTTGTGGACTCTGCTCGGAGCACACCTGCAAGGCCTGCACCCAGTTTCTCCTGGAAGAATTCAGCGCCCTTCGCACAAAACTTCCCGATACTCTCAAACACGCCAATTACTGCGCTCCCTGTTTCGATGAACACGTCGCCGCTCCGCTGGCCGATTACGAAGAGAAAATGGAAAAAGCAAAAGACATCATCATCTACTCCAAGGAGCAGTCCAAGCTCACCCGCTTCATCAAGCGTAAGGTCGATCCTTATAAAGTCGAAGGATGCGAGGATGAGCAAGAGGCCCTCATGAAGATGTCTTTCTATGCTGTAGAAGACGGTTATAACTGTTTAATCGATATTCAGTTTCAGACAAAAAAACAGATCGCAGGTTCTCATAAGAAAACTCTCTATAGTGCCACCGCAGTGCCCGTGACCATCGAGCCAGGCTCGATCCGTGGTCACATGGATCCTCCCTAGTCTTGCTCTTTATCGCTTCGATCGGTAATCCCTGATCACCGCCACCACCACCCCGGTCCTCGCCTCCTCAAGCTCAGGCGCCTCTCTATTCTCCACCACGCGAAGCTCATCATGGATAAAGGCCACAAGAAGACTCTTTGCTTTCGGTTTTTTTGAGAGATCCACGATGACCCAATCACCTTTATAGATGGAATGCTGCGGGAGACTCGCTTCTACCTGCAAGAAGAAAAGCGAAGGATTCCCGATCCCGAATTTTTCATCCAGAGACAAAGGTTTCTCCCCGAATTCCGAGCAAGGGCTCTGGAAGCCGGTGAGTCTTTCTTCAACGAGTGTGGCGGTTTGGTAAATTCTCATCTCCTTGAATCTACGGAAAATATGCGGAAAAATCAACCGGGCACTTGTGTCCGTATAAAATCCGTATATATTTGAAGCCATGGAGACCACTTCCCTCGATGAACTCTTTCTTCCTGACCGAAATAGTACGTTCATCTTTCGCCTCTCGGGAAAGAGAAGTCGAATTGGAATGAAACCCGATGACCTCATGATCGTGAACCGGGCCCTCCCCCATCAAGCAGGGAAACCGGCCTTGGTGGTGATCCAGGGAAATTTTCAGGTCCAGATCGTGAGTGAAGAATTCTTAAAAAACGCTGACCCGGAAAACGGTGACTTCATCTGGGGCATGGTCCAATCCATCGTGAGAGAATTACCATGAGATACATGGCCTTAGTCGACTGCAATTCCTTTTACTGCTCGTGCGAAAAAATCTTTCGTCCGGATCTTCGCAATAAACCGGTGATCGTTCTCTCCAATAATGATGGAGCGGCGATTGCTTTTACTAAAGAGGCCAAGGCCATTGGTTTTGGGCAGATGTGCGAAGCTTACTTCAAGGTCAAAGACCGTGTGAAAAAACACAACGTCGCTGTCTTCTCCTCGAACTACGCCTACTATGATGACATCTCTAAAAGAGTGATGTCGGTTCTGCGGGATTTCTCCCACGATGTGGAAGTCTATTCAGTGGACGAAGCCTTCGCGATCATTGAAACAGATGACCCCAAAGAACTCGAAGAG
>CAZPFM010000280.1:0-4163 GCA_964585845.1 uncultured Bacteriovorax sp. | reverse complement strand
CTGAGTTTTAAACTGTGCTGATTGAAGTTTCTCTTTTCTGGTAGCAAGTGCCATGTTCTGGCCCATCATTTTTAACATCATAGAATTAGTTCTAAGAACCTGCGTGCTTACTCCAATAAGAACTGCTAGGGACTCAGCCGTTAACTTTGCTGCTCCTTGTGGGCTTACATTCTGAGCATGGGCTATAATCCGTTTGGCCTCAATATCAACGTCATCTGCATAACGAAAAAGAGTTCCATTCATGGCTATACTTTCAGAGGCTGCTTTGTCTTGTGCCTCCTGAAGCCTGGACTCACTACTATGGGGTATCTTTCCATAAAGTTCTTCAATGGCCCTTTGTACACTAGCTGCGTCCTCTAAGTTCCCAAAAATCCCTGGATTAAACTTTGGATTAATAATCCTTAGAATTTGCAGCCCGTGTCTGATTCCGCTGTTCAGATCTTTCATTAATCCAAGATGATCCTTGCTGCTCTGATAAATCATCCTTAACTCATGCAACTGTTGAATTGTCTGAATGAGAATTTTGGTAAGAACAACAATATCTCCTCCAAATAAATCAGCCCTGGCAGGTGTACTGAATGAAATCCCTAAGAAAAGAAGCAGGCAGCAAAGAGTCCTTTTAATGTACTTCATGATCTTTCCCCCCCGGTTTGCCACGAGCTACGCCGTTCGGGTATTCATCCGCAGCTTTCTGAATAGCATCTTCTAACGTAAGACCATTCCGAGAAAGTTCTGATAAATATTCATTATCGGAAGCATCACTGGTTGAGAGCCAATACTCATATGGACTCGGATAGATCCTGACGACCTGTCTGTGGTCTCCTTCAATCATAAATCCTTCAGAATACTCACCCTTTTTTTGCTCTAATGAGCTAATCAGGGCCAGCTCCTGTGAGTTCAATTTAAGGGCCTTACTGAGAATTTCAGAATCTCCTCGTTGAAGCATCACGAACTTTGTTGCAGTATTGTTCAGAATTGCAGATCCGATTGGACTTGCAATAATTTCTTCAACTCCTTGAGTGATGAAAGTTATTCCTGACCCAGATTTCCTCAGCGTCCTCGCACAATACTCCATAAAATTTGCAGCAGCTTGAGACTTCAGCAGCTCCCATGCCTCATCCAAGATGATCCTCTTCTTGTTAACCTTGTCACCTTCTACTTGAGTGAGAATAAAATCTGTAAGGATCAAAATCATCACACTCTGAAGATCGGGGTAACTAGAAAGCCCTTTAAGATCGAAGGTACAAATTGCAGCATCGGTTCTCAAAGACCCAGGACCATCCAGCAGCTTTCCGTATGGACGACTGCCGGTCCACATGTACAGCATTTTAGAAATTGCTTTCATAGTGGGCTCTGAAGATTCTTGTAACTTCTCTGACAAATCAGAGAGAGTGGGGGCAATTTTCAGTTTCCGTTTATCTTCATAAACTTCAATAATGGCCTTCTCTAAAAGAACTCTGTCCAGCTTCGGAAGCTTTGAATCATTATTTTCAGCCACCATACTTTCAATAATAGCGAGTAATGACTTAAGCTTTTGATCAGAAGGCTCTTGTGAAGGGTCCTGCAAATCAAACGGATTCAGCTTATATTGGTCCGAAAGATTTACATCGAGATATTGACCTCCCAGGGATTCCGTCAGCTTCTTATAAGATCCACCAACATCAATAATAAAAACTCTTAAATCTCTCACCAGCTCTTGTAGTAAGATACAGTTGTTCAAAAAGCTTTTACCTGCGCCCGATGAGCCCGTTACTAAAGAGTTATAGTTCGGAAGCCCAGGATCAAAAGGATTAAAACTCACCAGTCCATTAAGTCGATTCCTAAAAATCACGACTGGATCATTGTCGCCCTCCCGCGGACCATAGACAGGTAGAAAATCGGCCAGATTATTAGTCTTAATCTTTCTGGCTCTTTCTTGATACATAGGGGCAGCAGGTAGTGTGCCTTTAAACACCTTCCAGGCTCCCACAGTCTCTTCAAGTCCTTCTGCCCCTTGGAGTGATCGAAAACGTGCTAAAACCTCTCTTACGTGTCGATTGAGGGCCTTAGTTCCCTCAGGAGTGGCTGGCTCCCTGAGGATGACTGTCATTTGAGCTGCATAGATCCTCTGCCCGGTATTTAATAGCTCTCTAATCAACTCCTCAGTGGAAGATAACTTACTTTCCGACTCAAGATCTGAAGCTTTGTTTCCCTGAGTAACCGCCAGAGAGTGTGCCATCTTTCTTTTTTGCTGCAGCTTCGACATTTCATTGGCCTGAGGAGGCACCTCTACGGTTAACAGTAGGTCATAATGAAAAGGCAAGCGAAGAAAATTTGAGAGCTGCCCCGCAAATGTAGTTTCAGGCAAAGTTTTTAAAGTGATCACCCTATGAAAAAAGGAGTCCAGGGTAAATTGCTCATAGCCGAGAACTAAATCACCAAAAACAATTTGTTCTCTCGGGGATGAGGAGGCAAGCCACTCCACTTCTGAAATCGTCGCATTATCTGGAACCACCTCAGATGGACTGAATACAGCAGGAGCAGGTTCGAACCTGGACCTTTTAGGGTTTAAGTAACTGTAAACTTTTTCTAGAATATCTCTTTTGCTTAACTTCTGAGAGTTAAGTCCAAGAGACCCTAAAGAAGATTGTAGAACATCCACGTTCTGCCAAAGGAGTTCAAGAGTTTCTTCATAAGCATTCTCGGCAATACTTGTGAATATCTCTGGCTTTTTAAAGAATGAAGCTTTCTTTGCACCTACAAACGGAACCTTTAAAAAGACCATGAGTTGTGGCCTATAAAGATCACCCCTCTCTTCTGCGGTGACTAATCTCAGCTCGCGGAATTCCGCAATCTTTCTAACAATTGTATGAGAATCCTTCTTCCTCCCATTGATGTGGGAATCCAGCATTTGAGAAAAATCTGATCCAACTCCTAAAAGGAATTGAATTGTGACACCTTCAGAAATTGAATTCAGGCATGATCTCAGGCCTTGGGTGAAAACATTGATTTCATTTTCATCAAAACATTCGATATCCACCATAGAAATTCTAAGTCCCGCAATCAATGAGCCATCATTTAGAACTACGTGAGCTCGGGGTTCTTCGTTGAATTCCCAGTAAGGGAGTTCTTCAGCGAGGCTGGCTTCGCTTGATTTATTTTGTAACATTTTTAACTCCTTTAAATTTTCTGTAAAAACGATCAACTCCTCCAGAGCAATAGTAAGCCGGTCGAATAATAAACTCACCGAAATGCTGGATGTAGCTATCAGGTCTGCCCCTCTTCACAAAGAAGAGAAGCAGAGCTAGTGAAATTGTAGTCCCCCACACGAGGGGATATCTAAAGCTGGTAGAGCCAAAAACAAGATTGGTCATCCCCAGGTTAAAGAAAATCAGCAGTAAGTCTGGAAGTTCGTAACCAAACAGTTTGCTTTTCATCTCGAGGGCACGAGGCACCTTAGTTGTTAGCAGTCCTTCATCTTCCATATAAACTCCTACCTAACAGTCTGGGCAATGAAGTCAACAATACCTTGTGCTCCAAAGCCAATCATGCACCCAACAACTGAGTAAGCGATGTGCTGTTTCGCATTTGGATTTCCGGTGAAAAACGAAATCCCGGCGATAGCAATTCCGATTACAGACAAAAGTGGCAGGATAACTCCCGTCAGCTTGGTTTTAATTCCCATCAAGCTTGTTTCTAATCCTGCGTGAGCGAGATCAGGACAAAAGATTGCAAACACAAGAGCAAAACTTAATACAAGATGCAGTTCAACTTTTTTCATAAATTCTCCTTTAATATTTAAGCGACATTGTTTAAAAATCATTATCTCTTCCTGTCTTCTCAGGAATTAAGTTCATAAATATAGTTTTCTCGAAAAGATCAAACTTAAGTGAAAGACGAAGATTGTCATCAGTGGTTGAAGCACTCCCAACTACGTTCCATAGATATTGTGTCTTTGGATTCGGAAGCCTGTTAGCTTCTCTATTCATAATTAAGAAGTCTTTTGAGTTTCCTTTCTTTGGCACAATATAAAACCGCTCATTCATAAATGACCAAAGTTTCAAACAGTAGGAGTTGTTGTCATCTTTCATAAAGGCCATACCAACTTTCCTTTTGGAGTTCTGCCCTTGTTCACCTAAGAAAGCCTGAAATTTGTAATATGGTTTAGCATCTAGCATTTTTGT
>CAZPFM010000279.1:0-4169 GCA_964585845.1 uncultured Bacteriovorax sp. | reverse complement strand
GATCGACATGGGGACCCTCCAGTGGGATGAGAAAAAATTCACTTATCAGGACCGGGACTTTCAGGAATGGTTTCATTTCGATGGAGAGAATTTTCTTTTAAACGAGAAAGTCACCTACACCGAGTCTCCTTACAAGGCTTACTTCACCAGTGAAGAAGATTTTCTGAAGACCTTTGCGTGGAATTCCCAGGAGAAAAAATTTCAGAATAAAATTATCTACGTCGCCGTCAACCACTCCGTAGGAAAAGAGTGCATCCTCGTCCTCGATACCAAGGCGAAACTCACCGGCTCTGAAGAGGGCTGGCGCTGTCGCAAAAAATAATCTTAAATTTCAAAGCTCTGAGGCTGAGTCACGTAAATCGAGAACATCTCCTCGTTTCTCCCCTCGTAGACTGGCTCTAGCCACGGATGACTATTCCGGATGATCTGCTTGGTGAACTTTCCTCTCACCACCACTTTGCGGGGACGCTTCATGGCCATCTGAAGAATCTGGTTCAGGGTGTGATCAATGTGCTCCACCTGACCATAGTCATAGATGAAGTAGGCATCTGCATCAGGAAGTTCGAAATCTTTAGCAAAGAGATTCTGAGTGACGAGCCGACTGCGATTAAGTCCGAGCTCTTCATAGACCCGGTTTCCCTCATCCACCCGGGAGGATACGTATTCAAATCCTGTGAAGGTGTTTTTCAGGAATAACCCGCCGATGACAATCCCCATACGTCCATAGGCCGCACCAAGATCCACCACGTGCTGATAGGGTCTGAGTTTTAGAAGCTGAAGGATGCGGTAGATCTCTGAATAAGGAGTCTGGAGGGTCTGGTGCTCAAGGCCTACCCAGGTCTGAACACCCTCATGCAAAGTGGGACCCCAGGTTTCATGGGAGCCATCAGGCTCAAAACCCCGGGCCTCTGCCACGAGCATCTCCTCAACGTATTTCACTCTTACGCCGAGAATCTTATCCAGCATCAGGGCATGCTGACGGCGGATCACATCATTAGTCTTAGGGCTTTGGAAGAATTGGGGGACGAGGATGAGTTTTTTTCGATCGTTCAGAGAAAGAGACGCCCCTTCGAGTCTCTGAAAATCAGAGAGGGCCTTGAGCTCCGTCCTGGGGAAAAACTCTAATTGAAGCATGCCTGAGTATTATACCCAATTCTTATTGAACCGGAAGCTTTGGATCGGGGTCCACATCTTCCCCCATCTGTTCCTGTTCGATTCTTTCCAGGTAATTGCGCAGCCGCTGAACACCGGTGATGATCGCCTCTTCCGGACCATATTGGCGGTAGATGATATCCACATGCCGGAAAATCTTATGGGACTCTTTGTGGATGATGTCTATTTCCACGTGATAATCTTCCTTGACCTGATGGACGGTTATCCGACCTAACAAGTAGGGATTATTTTCTAGCTCGATATACTTTTCGACAGGAAATTCAGTCATAATCCTCTCAATCTCACAGGGAAGCCGCCGAAAAGTCAATGGAACATCCAAAGGAGATATATGAAAATCATGGCCGTCGCCGCTGCCTCTCTTATGCTCGCTCTCTCATCAGCTTATGCCCAAAAGGACAAGAAGCCTGGTCACGATAAGGAACACCACCACGTGAAAGGAGAAGCCGTTGATCATGCCCACGATGAAGCTCATCATAAAAAGCACGATCACAAGAAACACCATCACGATCATGGTACTCACAAGCATGGTCATGATAAGGCCCATAAGCACGTAGATGAAAAAGTCGATCACGATCACGACGAAGCTCACCACAAAGACTAATCATGAAAGATCTCGCCCGGCAGTTTCAGAGTCTGAACCTTTTTTCTGATCTCGAATGGGATAAGGTCATCGCTGAGTACGAGGGCGAGTTCGTTCATCTCACTTTCCCGGAGTATCTCCAGGAGAAAGCCAACGCCGGGGACTGCCCACCCTATCTCTTTGAGATCGCTTTTTTTGAACAGGCCTTGATGGAGGCCCGGAACTCCGATGTGAAGTTTCCTCACCAGCCAGGAACTTATCTTAATCCGAGTACCCTCTTTCTCTCATTGGAATATGACATCCCGAGGATGCTTACAGAAGCCAAACAGGGAAATCCAGAAGTCATAGAGGCTTCCCAGATCCTGGCCGTCTATCGGGACGAGACCAACCAGGTGCATACACTACCTTTAAGTCGGGAAGAACTTCGCATTTTAGAAAAGATGGAAGATGGCCCTCTCTCCTCTTCAGAAATCGAGGACCAATTTAAGATCATTCTCCATGATCTCACACGGAAAAAACTTATCCTAAGCCTCTGAGGGCGATTCTTGTACTTTAAGCTTGAGCCAATGAAACTTGTTTCTCAGAGAAACCAGCGCCCGTTCTACTTCTATAGGCTGAACAAAAGTAAAAAGAAGGACCATCATGACAATCTCAAAGAAGGGAATACTCATGGTGTATTCAATCCCCAGATGAAAGAGCACTCCTGCCACCAGAAGAGGTTTTCGGAACTCTTTAAACCAGATCAGTGTTCCGAGGGCAAGTTCGAGAACTAATGTCCCCCAGGTCATAAGCTTGATAAAGAAAATGGAATCAAACAGAAAAGGCACAGGGAAATTTGTCATACTCTCAAGGCGACTTGCATAGTAGAGTGCCGTTCCGTCAATCCAGGTATCCCCTTTGAGTTTGTGCCAAACAGTCCAAATATAAACGACAGAGAGTTGCACCTGAATGAGGCGCATAACCCACGGAGAATGAATCTGACTCCATGGTCTGCCCTCTTTTTTGGCAAAGTAGGCGTCCAGGGAAAGAGACTTTCCGGCCGGTGCAAAGAGCATATACACGCACACTATACGCATAAGAACTTCTGAAGAGCTTAAAAACCAGATATTTCTCTGGTGGAGACTCACTAGGCCAATGAGAATGAAAAACATTGCATGGCGAGTGTAGAAGCCAAGGATCCCTGCTATCAGGGCAATTCCATAAAGAATCATGAACATCGAAAGAAATGAATAAGAAACTCCCATCCAGTGGAAGATGTTCAGATGGGGCACCTGGAATTGAGTCTTCACTGTCTCCAGGGAGATGAGACCGTGTGGACCAAAAAAATCATAAAAGTGAGGGAGATCGCAAAGAAAGGATACTAATAGTACTGAACACCAGATTATCCGAAAGGCGCCCATACTTAAGGTCGATTCAGGTTGAAAGAAGAAATGATCCCAGGCCTTAAAGCACTTTCTAATTTCAAACATTAGATCACCTCATAGGTGTAAAATTTATATTTCTTTTCGCCGGGAATCCGCTCCCCATGGGGAATGAAGTTTGATGACATCTGCGGAGTTTCAGCCCAGTGCCTGAAGAGTTCAACTTTAAGAGGAATCTTGCTGAAGTTTTTTTCTTTCAACTTTCGAAGAGCGAACTTGGCAGTATCCTTCCACATCCAACTGTGTGAATCATTCCTGATCGCTTCAGTGATGATCTTCCGGTATTTCTCGCCGTGAGTGTACTTGTCGATGATCCCCATGTCTCTTGAGCGTGGGAAACTGAAAGTCTCAGAGCTTCCATCGTCAAAATGAACGACTGCCGAGAGGGAGACATTCATCCGACTAGGATTCGGAGCAAACATCAGCCAATCCTGGTAGATGCTAAAAAAACTTAAATAGGCGTCCACTGGTTTGAAAACGGACTTGAAAAAAGTTCGATCAAGCGGGAGATGAATACGAACCATGGCCATAAGATTCAAGAATATGAAGGCAGAAATGAAAAACTTGGGGATAAGCTTCATGGTAAATTACTCCTGGTCTTGGCACCGGGCCGTACTTTATATGAAGGCTCCCCTACTGACACTCTAGGGAAGGGAATTTCAGAATGTATTTAGATAGTTTTTATACTTGATGGATGACGCTGACAGAAAAAAAAAGGCACCCCGAAGGGTGCCTGGAGAACATTCTTTTTTATGGACGGCCGTTTCCGTTACCATTGCCATTTCCGTTGCCATTCCCGTTTCCGTTTGATCCACCAGTTGTGGATGCACCTGGAGCAGGAGTGACTTCGTCATCTACGTCACCTGAATTATCTGGATCTTCTAATGGTGGATCGACTGGTGGTTCTAATAACGGTCATGGAAATAACAATGACGGTGTAGATGTTTCGAATCCTGGTCAAGGTTCTGGTGGACCAAATGGAAATCCGGATAATT
>CAZPFM010000278.1:0-4176 GCA_964585845.1 uncultured Bacteriovorax sp. | reverse complement strand
GGAGTTCTCATCACGGATCACAACGTGCGGGAGACTCTGGGGATCGTCGACCGGGCCTACATCATGAGCGCTGGAGAGTTGCTTGTGAGTGGGACTCCGGAAGAGATAGTTAACAATGAAATCGCCCGTAAGTTTTACTTAGGGGAAGAATTTAAGATGTAGGGAGTTTTCATGGCGATTAAGATGAATCAAGGGCTGAGACAGTCGCAAAGCCTTATGATTACGCCTCAGCTTCAGCAGGCGATTAAGCTGCTGACGTTGACCCATCTTGAAATGACCACTCTGATCTCTCAGGAGATGGTGGAAAACCCGATGCTCGAAGAAGTCGGTAACGAAATCGAGGCCGACGCCCCTGATGAGAGAACCCGGGAAGAGATGGATGCGCAGGAGTCTTCTGCGGAAGATTTCTCCGGACCGGAACTCATCGAAGGATCCAAAGATAATTTCGACTGGGAATCCTATTCTGAGTCCATGTCCACGACCTCTTCAACACCAAACATGAAAGAGAATGTCTCGCCGGACGATATGCCGAGCTATGAGAATATGGTCTCCAAGGGCCAGACCCTCCAGGAGCATCTTGAGTGGCAGATCCGGATGGAGAGTCTTTCAGAAGATCAGTTAAACTTTGTTCTCGATCTCATTCAGAATATTGATGACGAAGGTTATCTCGAAGTTCCTTTCGAAGAAGTTGTCGCAAGAAATAAGATCGAAGACCGCGACGAGGCCCTCGGAATGCTGGGTCTGGTTCAGCACCTTGATCCGGTCGGATGCGGGGCCCAGGATCTCCAGGAATGTCTGGGCATTCAGGTTCGACTTCTTCCGGAGAGATCTCCTCTGGCGGAACTCATCATTGAAAAGAATCTCACAGATCTTGAGAAGAAAGATTACAACAAGATTGCTAAAGAGCTTGGTGTCTCCAAAGAAAAAGTGAAAGACGCTGAGCTGATCATCATGGGGCTAAATCCTAAGCCAGGACGTCTTGTGTCTGCGGATGAAACTCAGTACGTGGTGCCGGATATCTTCGTCGCTGAAGTGGGCGGAGAGTTCGTGGTCCAGGTCAACGACGAAGGGGTTCCTCGTCTTCGCGTCTCCAATCTTTATAAGTCTCTTATGAAGGGTCAGGACTCCAACCCTGAGGCAAAAGAATTTGTTCAGGATAAACTCCGGGCCGCTCTCTGGCTTATTAAGTCCATTGAGAATCGTCAGAAGACGATTTATAAGGTCGCTAATTCCATTGTGAAAACCCAGCAGGAGTTCTTTAAAAAGGGACCGGCCCACTTAAAGCCCATGATCTTAAAAGACATTGCTGGAGAGATCGGGATGCACGAATCCACGGTTTCACGGGTTACAACCAATAAGTACATGCACACACCCATCGGTACTTTCGAACTTAAATACTTCTTTAACGCCGGGATCGGCGGGAAGAATGGCGGTATCGACATCGCTGGGGAGAGTCTTAAGCTCAAGATCAAAGAATTGATCGGGAATGAAGATCCCAAAAGGCCACTCTCGGATCAAAAAATCTCTGAGCTTCTCTCTACAAAAGACATCGTCGTCGCCCGAAGAACGGTGGCGAAGTACCGGGAGATGATGGGAGTTCCCCCGTCGTCGAAGCGAAAGAAATAAGGAGGCAGACAAAGAAAATTAATCATCAGACTTTTTTAGAGTCCCTGGGTAGTTTTACTTCTAAATTTTGAGGCACGTTTATGAAACTCACCATTTCCTTCAAGCATCTGAAACACACACCGGCCCTCGACGAGCGCATCCACCAAAAATCCGAACATTTTGAAAAATTCTTCCAAGGTAACACTCATGTGCAGTGGTTCTGCTTTGTCCAGGACAATACCCACTGGGCGGAAGTGAAGATCCACGGTCCGGGCTTTGACTTCTTTGCCAAAGCGAACTCGGAGAATATGTACAAGTCCCTTGATCTTGTGGTGGATAAAATTGAGCGGCAGTTTGAAAAGCAGAAAAGTCTTCGAAGGAATAAGATCCATAACGATGCCCACTTGTCCCGTAAGCATTTGGAGATCCAGAAACTCATTGATGATGAGGAGAAGGAGATCGAGAAGTATTGGGAAGAGAAGTCGGCTTAAGGCTTCTCTTTTATGTTTTGAAGTGCCAAATTGGCACTTCAAAACTACGCCTTCCATTTCGGAAATTTTATCGCAGAGTTAACAATTCACTTATTTAATCTCTGATCCCCCGATGTAGGTTGCTTCGCCAAGCGAGGTGCCTGTGAGCGAAATTGATATTCCGAATATTGAAAAAATGATTTATACGATTCGAGGAATGCGAGTCCTTCTAGATTCAGATCTGGCTTCACTATATAACGTTGAGACTAAAGTTCTGAATCAAGCAGTAAAAAGAAACAAAAACCGTTTCCCAGATGACTTTATGTTTCAGCTCACTAGTGAGGAATATCGAGTTTTGAAGTCACAATTTGTGACTTCAAAACAAGGAAGCGGCGGAAAGCAGAAGCAACCACTTGTTTTTACAGAGAATGGTGTGGCCATGCTATCCGGTATTCTAAGCTCTGAAAGGGCTATTATGGTTAATATATCAATCATGCGGATCTTCACTAAACTAAGAAGTTTTCTCTACCTAGAGACTGAGCTTCGGCATGAATTTTCAGATTTTAAGAAACGTACTAATGGAATTTTCAAAATCGTGTTTGAGAGACTAGATGATATCGAAGAATCATCTAAACCCAGTCTTCCTTCAGAAAGAAAGAAAATCGGCTTAAGCAAGTTTTAGATTACGCCACCGCCACAAATTCACAACCCACTTTATAATGCCCTTCCGCGTCCGCTGACGAATTCACATAGCGGACAATCCCGAAAAGCCTCTTGGTTTTCCCGGTGCCCTCGATCTCAAGGACTACGAGGCGTTTGCCGCGCTTGAACTCTTCCGGAGAATCGGTCACAAAACTGATTCCTCCTTTGGATATGTCCTTTAAGCGGTAGAGACCGAAATCACCCTGAACCTGCCCCTCAGACCGGATCTTTGCCCAGGTCTCGAGGTTGAAGTTGTAGCGTGTATGTTCTCTGTTATTGAGTCCCATGCATCCATTCTAACCGGATTCCTGCTGGCGCAATCCTCTCCGTTTAGGTTATCCTCGATGCCATTCATCCACGAACCGGAAGCTGGTGAAATTCCAGCACTGTCCCGCAACTGTGACCCTCTAAGGGGGAAGTCAGATACGGTTAATGACTGCCAATTTCCCGAGGAGGAAAATTGTGAATCAAAGACTTAAGGCCCTAAGCCTTATCCTCATTTCTAGCTCCTGGGCCTATGGGGCCGAGACCCTCCGATCCATTGAAGTGACTCCGGAAAAGCTCAATTCTTCCTATGGTTTTGAGACCTCAGAGATCTACAGTGAGGAAGACTTAAAGCTTATTCCCATGCCGACCCTTATTGAGACCTTGAAGAATCAGCCCAATGTGATGGTGATCCAGGATGGTGGCCCCGGCGGGCGCACATCCTTTTTTATCCGGGGAGCGGAGGCAAAGCATGTCTCCTATATCCTGGATGAATTAAAACTCAATGATGCTTCCAATACCGACCGGCAATTCGATGGGGCCTTCATCAGTGCTCCGGGTTTAGAAGAAGTGCGCCTTCATGAGCATCCAGGACCTGTGATCTTTGGGTCAGACGCCACAGGTGGTCTGGTGGAGATGATCACTAAAAAAGGAGAGGCCGCCCCGAAGACAGAACTCATGGTAGGAGGAGGAAGCTTTGAAACTTTCTTTGGCTCTCTTTCTCAGGACTGGAAAAAAGAAAAGCACCAGGGGACTGTGAGTTACACCCAATCAAAGTCCAAGGGGATCTCTCGGCTGAATGAAAAAAGATTTGATGCCTCCGAAGAGGATGGATACGAGTCTTTGCAATTTCTCTCTTCATCAAGACACACATGGTCTGAGAAATGGAGCACCGACTTTCTCTTTGGCTACATCCAGGGAGAAAACGAACTTGATCTCAGCAACACAGACTCAAAACAGGACGAAGGAAGAAGTGATCAGTATCTTCTTCAGCAGAAAACAAAGCATCAGTTCTCCAAGTCTCAGTCCCTCTCTCTTCGAACCGGGATGAGCCGCCATCAGCGAAAAATCGAAGGCAGCTCGAATAATTCCTACTCTGGGTCCATCATTCAAAACGAGATGCTCCTGGCCTCAA
>CAZPFM010000277.1:0-4178 GCA_964585845.1 uncultured Bacteriovorax sp. | reverse complement strand
CCAGCAAAAAAGGCAGGATCTTTTCTTCTAAAAGCTGAGCTCTTGAAGAAAGGAAGAGATGGCATTCGGCTAAAGGATGAAGGGGGGCCTTACTCTGGAGGATGGCCTCACGGAGTTTTTCCCCGAAAAGAGTTCCCCCGGGTTCCCGGAGAATGAGGACCCGGTAGCCTCGCTCTTTGAGTTTTTCTTCGATCAAAGTGATCTGGGTGGATTTACCAGAGCCTTCAATTCCTTCAAGGGAAAGAAAGAAGCTTCCTGGAGTTTCCGGGGAACGGAATTTTGAAATGAGTGTCTGAAGATGATCTGTCACGAAATGATCTTAACGCCGGGGAGGAGTGTTGTACAGTTGGGGCTAATAATTCTGAACTTCTTCAGGGATTGCTGGTTCTGCCGGATATTCAGAAGGATACTCTGCTTCCATGGCAGGCTGGTCAAGTACAATGGGATCATTCTGGGGAGGGGCCTGGCTGATGTTATTCATCGTGCCATCTAAGGACTCTTCTGCTGGATAAGCATTATCCACCAGAGAAGGCATTTCTTCTTCAATTCTTGGCTCAGCTTCAGTGACTTCACGAGGCATCTCCCGGTCTCTGAGATCAATGCCATAATCCGGATCATAGTCATCCGCATTGTGAACCTGAACCTCAGTTGTGTAATCCGGTTGGGCCGTCAGATTGGAGCGCTCATACCGGGGAACAGAGGCCACATCCCTTTTGGAAGGATCAGGCTTGGGCATGACCGCGGGATTTCTTTTGACCGGCTGAACTTTTGCGATCTGAGCTTTTGGGGCCTCTTCCTCAGGATAGACCTCGAGAGGATTTTCAGATTTATTTTGCGAAAGAAGGCTTCCCACCACCACGAAAACCGCGACAAAACTTCCGGCCATGGGCAGGGCCCATTTGAAAGATTTGGTGACCGTGATTTCTTTGCCCGAATTAAGAGTGAGCTCTTCGAGTTTTAAGGGAACTTTATTCGTGTTGGCCGCTTCAGCGAGATCACTTAGTGGATTACTGGCGTAGATGCGCTCTTTTTTTCTCTCAAGCTTATGGCTCACATTGGCCCGGGATTTCTGAAAACTTCCTTCCTTAGGAAGGGGTGGAAGTTCCTTTTTTTCAGAAAAGAGGGCAGAGAATCTTTCAGACTCTGAGAGCTTTACCCAGGTTTCACCCTCGTCTTCAGAAAAATCCGAAGACCAAAGATAGTGACCCTGTTTGATTTTGCTTTCGATCTGTTCCTGACTTAGGGGTCCATGCTTTTGGCCCTGGACCATGACCCAGAAAGTCCCAATGGAAGTCTGGGTGACTTCCGGAGCATAGGATTTAAATTCATCGAAATGGAAAAAGACTTCCCAGTTCTGAGTATTCCAGCGCTTTAAAAATCCCTGGCCCATGAGCTTGGGATTTTCCTGAATGAAGTTTTCCAGAGGTTTTGTTTCAAAAGGTCCATACACCTCTTCGCCCATCTTCACTTGCCAGAGCGCATGGGTATCCAGACCGAGTTCCTCGATGGATTCTGGTGGGATAGGTTTTAGATCAAAAGTGGACATAGAAACCTCAGCTATTTGTTCGGCGCAAACAGTCAAAAGCTTTAAGATCTCAGCGGTTTTTATTGATATTTGTCTAAGTCCTTCTTTAGGCGCATACTAGCGGTCATTAAACAAAGGAAAACAGACACATGGCCCAAGCCTTAGTTGAGCGAACAGAGCGGGTAAAGCAGCGTTTTCTGCAGTTTTCAGACTGGGAAGACCGTTACCGGGAATTGATCTCCATCGGGCGAAGCCTTCAGGATTTTCCTGAGGATAAGCGGGAAGATAAATTCAAAGTGAAGGGCTGTCAGTCCCAGGTGTGGCTGGTTCCAGAGTTCCGGGATGGGCGAGTGTATTTTTTCGCCGACTCCGATGCGGTTTTGGTGAAAGGAATCGTGGGGCTTCTCACCGAGGTCTATTCAGACGCAACACCTGATGAAATCCTCGCCACCAAACCGGACTTTTTAAAAGAGGTCGGGATCACTGAGCATCTTTCCATGAACCGCTCCAATGGATTGGCCGCTATGATGAAACAGATTCAAATGTACGCCCTGGTTTTCAAGACAACACAGAAAGGATAGTCCATGCTCCACTCACGCCCGCGCCGGAACCGAAGAAATGAAGTCATCCGCTCTATGGTGCGAGAGTCATTTCTTTTGCCTGATCATTTCATCGCTCCACTTTTTGTCATTGAAGGAAAAGGTCAGAGGATTCCTATTAAGTCCATGCCCGGTCACTCCAGGCTCTCCATTGATGAGATGATTAAGGAAGCTAAAGAGCTCTACGCCCTGGGTGTAAAGGCCGTAGCACTTTTTCCTGCGGTAGAAGAGAAATTAAAAACACCTGATGCTAAAGAAGCTTTCAACCCGGAAGGTCTTAATGCACGGGCGATTAAAGAATTAAAATCGGCCCTGCCGGATATGATGATCATGGGAGACATCGCCCTGGATCCTTATTCTTCTGAGGGGCATGATGGTTTAGTTGATCCTTCAACCGGTGAAATCCTGAATGATCCCACTCTTGAAGTGCTCGCCCGGCAAGCTATCTGTGAAGCCCGGGCAGGAGTTGATATTATCGGTCCTTCGGACATGATGGACGGGAGAGTAGGGTATCTTCGGAATGCTCTTGATCAGGAAGGATTTCAGAATACTCTCATCATGAGTTATTCCGCTAAGTACGCTTCTGGCTACTATGGTCCTTTCCGGGAAGCCCTGGATTCGGCCCCGAAGAAAGGGGATAAGAAAACTTACCAAATGGATCCTGCCAATGGGAAAGAGGCCCTGCGGGAAGCGGCCTTAGATGAAGCTGAAGGGGCCGATATCCTCATGGTGAAGCCTGGTCTTCCTTATCTTGATGTCATCTACCGCTTAAAAGAAAATTTCTCACTTCCCATTGCGGCCTACAATGTGAGCGGTGAGTATGCCATGGTCAAGGCCGCGACCCAGAATGGATGGATCGATAATGATAAAGTGATCCTTGAAACTCTCACTTGCTTTCGTCGAGCAGGGGCGGACATCATCCTGACTTATTTTGCTAAGGAAGCGGCTATTCTTCTTGGTCAAAAATGAAGTGGATTCTTTTTTCCAGTATTCTTTTAAACCTCATCCTTGGGACCATCCTGGTGGTCAGAAAGCCTTCGCTGCCTGAACCCATTGTGATTGAAAAGGTTCAGCCAAAGATTGTGGAAAAACTCGTCTTTCAGGAGAGGCCAGTCCCGGTAGAAAAATCTCCTAAGACTCCTGAGGTCCCCTCAAATGAGAGAGCTGGAGCGCAGGACTTCGAAGAGCGTTTTGAAAAACTTAAAGAGGACAAGGAAGAGATCCTTTTGCGTCTGGGATTTTCTTCTCAGGATGTTCAACGAATCGAAGAGATTAAAGAAAAATACAATCAGAAATACCTGGAAGTCATCCCCATGGACCAGGGCCCGGACCTTACGTTTGAGCAGAGACGTCGGATAATCGACATCGAAGAGGGTCGGGAAAAAGAGTTCCGGAGAACTTTTGGAGAGAAGCGCTGGCAGAAATTCCGTCGCTCACAAGAAGAATATAATAAAAAGCAATTCGATGAAGTCCGCACTTCGGATAAAGTCTTTGTCCCCTTAGAAATCTAATCCTATAATAATCAGATGCATATCTTATTAGTACGGTTCTCCAGCATGGGAGACGTCGTTCTCCAGACGGCGACGGTGAACTGGCTTAAATCTCTTCTGGGAAAATCTCTGCGGGTAACATTTTTGACTTCCAAAGAGTTTGCTCCTTTGATCGATGGTCATCCCTCGATCCAGACCGTGGTGGCCTTTGACCGCCGGGGGGAGAGTTGGTCTTCTTTAAAAGAGCGTCTTAAAGAGATCGATGAGAGTCATCCTTTTGATCTAATCCTGGATCTCCATGCCACTCTTCGATCTTTTAAACTTAAACTCGCTTTCTGGGACATCCCCGCTCTCACTGTGGATAAGCGGCGCTGGGAGAGATTCCTTCTCACTAAACTCAAAGGCAATTTTTTTAAACGCCTGATTGGCAAAAGGGCTTTTGGTCTTGAGCCCCAGGCCGAGAGGATCCTCACCGATCTGGAATCAATCTTCGGGGACAACCGGGCGGTTCGAAGAACCCGGGAGTCTAAGCAGGGAAGACTCGGTGAACTCACTTCACTTAAC
>CAZPFM010000276.1:0-4203 GCA_964585845.1 uncultured Bacteriovorax sp. | reverse complement strand
CTTACCTTAAACACCAACCCTTCGGTCAAGTGCCTTACTTCCAGGACGAAAATGTGGAAATGTTCGAGTCCGGGGCCATATTACTCCATCTGGCATTGAAGCATGGACAGCTCCTTTCTCAGGATGAAAAAGTCCGCGCAGAAACGCTCTCATGGTTTTTTGCGGCCCTCAATACAGTGGAGCCCTACATATCCCATCACTTCATGCTCAAGATGTCGGGAGGAAGTGAGGAACTCATTCAGAAAGCCCGTAAAGCATTAAGGGAGCACGCTGAGGTTCTCTCGGTCCACATGTGGGACAGAACTTATTTTGCTGGAAAGGAATTTAGCATCGCTGACATTCTGATGACGTCGGTTTGCCGAGAACTCGCTGGCCAGGGGCTCTTGCAGGAGCTCCCGACTCTTATGGCATATAAAGAACGGATGGAAGATCGGGTGGCTTTCAAGGAAGCACTCGATGAACATCACAAACTTTACTAGGAGACTGAGATGAAAAATTTTTTGGCCATCTACCGTGGTGAGCCCTCAAAAGGAAACCACGAGTGGAACATGCTCTCAAAAGAAGATGAGCAAAAGAGGATCCAAGAAGGCATGAAGGCATGGGGTGACTGGATGACGAAGTATTCTTCGTCCATCGTATTTACCGGAGGACCTCTGGGAAAGACTCTGCGAGCGGACAAAAAAGGTATTAACCCTACCACGAATCAAGACTGTGGCTACGTCATTGTAAAGGCAAACTCACACGAAGAAGCCGCGAAGATGTTCAAGGATCATCCTCATTTTGCTATCTTCCCAGGTGAATGTGTGGAGATCATGGAAGAGATGCCTATCCCAGGTCTTTAAATGGCAAGAATCCATTTAGGTAGCTGATCGCTTCAGAAACTTCACTTTTTTCTTTTTCAATAAAGTCTCTTATCGCCCGCTCAAAAGCGGGCTCTTTTATTCTGTGGGCACTATAGGTCCGCACGGGTCTGAAGCCTCGGGCGATCTTGTGCTCTCCCTGAGCTCCGGCCTCGAATCTCTTCATCTTTTTTTCGATGCAAAATTCAATTCCCTGGTAATAACAGAGTTCGAAATGAAGATGCCGGATTTCCTGAGAGGCCCCCCAGTAGCGACCGAAGAGTCTATCGGCGTCGTAGTAGAAAAGTGCCCCGGCGATAGGAGATTCATTCTTTGATGCCCGGACGTAGAGGCAGTTTTCACTGAAGTCAGTGAAGAGGCGCTCAAAAAAGTTTTTTGTGAGATAGGGGATGGCCCCTTTCCTCTCAAGGGTCTGAAGATAGAAATCATACATCTCGTGGGAGAGATCGATTGAGAGCTTATCTCCGGTCAGGCGCTCAATCTTTAGATCCGGAAAAGATCTCTCCTGCCGAATGGTCTTGGCCTTTCTCCCTTTGAGAGCGAGAAGGAAATCTTCGAATCGAGAATAGTCCTCATTGAAGAAATGATACTGAAAACTCTCTCGTATGAGGTAGCCCGCCTCTTTCAAATGAGGAATCTCTTCAGGTGTTATAAAAAGAAAATGGCAGGAGCTGTGCCGAGGTAATAACGTGGTCTCTATTTCCTGAAGGCTTGGCGAGGACTTGAGATGGGAATGAGTCGCGGGGGTAAAGGGAATCATGGAGACAAGCTTAGGGTAGTAGGGGATTCCGTATTGCTCATAGGCATTGGCCCAGGCCCAGTCGAAGATATACTCCCCATAGCTGTGAGTTTTTGAGTAAAGATTTAGACCGTCAAGATGGAGGGGAATCATTCCACGAGATTCCCCCACTGAGCCACTCTCTTCAAAGGCCCTGATAAATCTCTCTGAGTTCAGAAGATCTTTTTCGAACATGAAGCATCTTAGCTCTTCAGCATCAAATCCTCAAAGGAAGTTAGACCTGCTTTGGCCCCTTCTCCCATGGCGACGATGATTTGTTTATAGGGAACAGTGGTCACATCACCGGCCGCGTAAATTCCGGGAATATTGGTCCGGCATTTTTCATCCACAACGATCTCACCGAAGCGGTTGGTTTCCACCACGTCTTTGATGAAATTTGAATTCGGGAGAAGACCAATCTGAACAAAGATTCCGTCGAGTTCCTGGATTCTTAGTTCGCCGCTGGAGCGCTCTTCATATTCCAGCGCTGTCACTTTATCACCATCGCCTATGACCTTCGAAGTCCGTGCGTTTTTAATGATGCGCACGTTGGGCAGAGATTCTAGTTTATGGACCAGAACCTGATCGGCTTTAAGTTCAGGGTTAAATTCGAAGAGGGTGACAGACTTCACAATTCCCGCGAGATCAATGGCCGCTTCAACGCCGGAGTTCCCACCACCAATGACTGCAATGTCTTTTCCTTTGAAGTAGGGACCATCACAGTGTGGGCAGAAAGCTACGCCGCGACCAAGATAGTCTTTTTCTCCCGGGATATTGAGTTCTCGCCATTTTGCACCAGTAGCGACAATGAGAGATTTTGTTTCAAGTTTCTCTCCACTTTCAAGTTCGATTTCCTTGATTTCACCCGTGCCCACTTTCTTCACTCGACGGTGTTCAAGGAGTTTAATGTCATAGGCGGAGATGTGCTGACTCAGTTGAGAGGCCAGTTGAGGGCCCTCGGTGTATTTCACAGAAATAAGGTTTTCAATTCCCTTGGTTTCCTGAACCTGACCCCCGATCTTATCGGTGATGATGGCAGTCTTTAGACCCTTCCGGGCCGAATAGATGGCAGCAGATGCCCCACCGGGACCTGCACCGACGACCACCACATCGAAGCGGCCAAGATCCATTTTCTCAGGAGTCAGCTCTTCTTCCCGGGTTCCGAATTCAGCTTCGAGTTTACTGAGGAGATCCCCGAGGCCAATCTTTCCGGAGCTCACAAGCTTATCTCCGTTCATGACTGCGGGGACACCCTGAATCTTTAAGCGGTCTGCTTCATCCTGCATCAGCGCACCGTCAATCATCGTGTGCTTAAAGCCTGGATGATGGAGCGCAAAGAGATTCAGGGCCTGGATGACATCAGGACAGTTCTCACAGGTCAGTGAGATGAAAGTCCGAAGTTCGATGGGTCCCTTTAAACGACTCACCCGATTCAGGATCATCTCATCGGGAAGTTTTCCTTTCCCGTCTGCATGAAGGATGGAAAGAATTAAAGACGTGAACTCATGCCCGCCGGGGATACCGATAAAGCTCACCCCAGTAGGATGACCATCTTTATGGTTCTCAAGCCCCGGAACTTCTGAAGACTCTGATTTTTCTTTCAGAGAGAGCTTTGGTGAGGTCTCGATGAGATCCTCACAAAGAGCGAGCATCTCGCTTTGAAGTTCGTGCCCGGAAGGTGAGACCACCAGAGTGATCTCACTTTCAAGATTAGCGAAGACAGTCTTGAGTTGTTCTTTAATATTTCCATCCAACATACAATTTACCTTAGTTTAGATTTTACCGACGAGATCGAGACCTGGCTTGAGAGTCTCTTTTCCTGGCTTCCACTTGGCCGGGCATACTTCATTCGGGTTGTTTCTCACGAACTGAGCGGCCTGGACTTTTCGAAGAAGTTCATCGGCGTTTCGTCCGATCCCCCCGTCGTTAATTTCAGCGAGCTTCACCTTTCCATCGGGATCGATGAGGAAAGTTCCGCGGTCAGCGAGTCCTGCTTCTTCGATGTAAACACCGAAGGATCGGGAGAGGTGACCAGTTGGGTCTGCGAGCATCGGGTACTTAATTTTCTTAATGGAATCTGAAGTATCGTGCCACGCCTTATGGGTGAAGTGAGTGTCAGTGCTCACTGAGTAAATCTCAACGCCCATCTTTTTGAACTCTTCGTACTTCTCGGCGATGTCCACCAATTCTGTTGGGCACACGAAGGTAAAGTCTGCAGGGTAGAAGAAGAAAACGGCCCATTTGCCCTTGAGGTTTTCTTCAGTGACAGTAACGAAGTCTCCGTTGTGAAAGGCCTGGGCCTTGAAAGCGGGGAGCTGAGAGTTGATGATCTTTTGCATATGGTCTCCTTTGGAGGGTTAAAGCTTGAATAGAGTTTCGTTCAAACAGAGTTTTCCATCCAATCGATAGTCTTGATGGTCTGATAGATGAAATCTATGCTTCCAAAGGGCTGAATTCATGAAGAATAAGAGAGAAATATCTGATAAATTTTATTTAAAGCTGGTGCTAAGCACGGCTCACCTATAGGATGGGCCTATCTGTTTCCAACTAAATGACAAAATAGTT
>CAZPFM010000275.1:0-4216 GCA_964585845.1 uncultured Bacteriovorax sp. | reverse complement strand
CTTCCTTTACATGCAGGTAGCGCCACCAGATGGGAACCAGAAGAAGTCCCGCCACAAGAAGCCCTACGCTTCCCCACACACTGAGATCTCTTCCCGGTGTGAGTAAGAGTCGTCCGGATCCCACCAAGGTGAGAAAAAGAGAAAGACAGGCCACTGTCACCCCCTGAATCTGGCCAGCAAAACGTGTGCGAGGCTCAGAAGAGCCGGCGGTCCTGGACCAAAATCCTGAGGGATGAACTCTCTTGTAAAAAGCCTTGAGGGTGGATTCATCCGTAGGGGGAGTGAGCAGTGTCACAAGAATGGTGAGGACCGTGGTGGCCAGGGCCATCACAGAAAGCTGCATCCAGCCTGTTTCTATAAAGTATAAGATCAGAGGGGCGGCCACTAAGCTAGTGACCATGGCCGTGAGTTCAGAGAAGAGATTCACCCGCTCCCAGATCCATCTTAAAATAAGAACTGGCCCCATTCCCGCTCCAAAGAGAAGTGAAAGCTTCCAGGCCTCCTGGATGGAATCAAGATTAAACATAATCACAATTCCAATGGAAAGGATCACCAGGTTGGAAAGCCTTGCCACCCAGACGAGTTCTCTTGAACTTGGCTTTCTTTTAAACCAGTGCTTACAAACCATGTCCTGATAGATGTCATTACTCCAGTAACTCGATCCCCAGTTAAGATGCGTATCCACGGTGGAGGAGAGCGCTCCCAGAAGACCAGTCAGGATGAGCCCTTTAAATCCAATAGGCATGAGATCCCGGATACCAGTGATGAAGAGAAGTTCTCTGCCAGCGACAAATCCTTCTTTACTCACATCCTCCGGGGCATAAGGATAGAGAGCGAGAAGCCCCACTCCGATCACAACCCAGATAAGAGAGCGAAAAAAGATCTGAAGCCAGGTAAAGAGAATCCCGGAGAAGCGTGCCCCTTTATCTGACTCACAGGCCATCATCCGTTGAGCAAGGTAACCCGTTCCATCTGAATTCATCTGGAAAAACCACTGAAGAGAGATGATGAGAAAAAAGGAGAGAAGCATCTCATCACCCGGAGGTGAAAAGGAAAGAAGCTCTCCTGCCCTCTCCGCTCCAAAATGAGTCTCGATCTTAGTGAGCATCCCCGAGAGACCACCAGCGTGGTAGAGGATCACTCCCGCATAGGCCGCAGTTCCGATCATCGCCACGGCGAACTGGGCCACATCCGTGTCCACCACAGAGCGAAGACCACCGGTAGTGGAATAGAGAGTGGTGAAAGCGAGGATGAGAAAAATACTTAAAAGATTATTGGTGGTCTCCTGAATATTATCCATGCCGATATTGAGACCCAAAGAACTCACTATACCCTCAAGAGAATGATAGAACTCCGAGGGAAGCCATTCGTTCCAGGGAAGAAAGACACTGGCAATTCTGGTTGCCGCAATCAAAACCATGGCAAGAACCACGCAGTTAATGACTGTGCCATAATAGACCGCTTTAAAAAAGCGCAGGTAACTTACTCCAGATCCGGAGTAGCGGATGGTAGTGAACTCAGCGTCGGTGATCACATCACTTCTTCTCCATTTGGAAGAAAAAACAAAAGCGAGAAGAAGAAAGGAGATCCCATAGACCCAGAGACGCCAGAGGGTGAAAACTCCACCGGTGGCGATAAGACCTGTCACGAGAAGTGGCGTGTCGGCGGCAAACTGAGTGGCGGCCATGCTCACTCCCGCTTTCCAGCCTTTGAGGGTTTTCCCAGCGAGGAAGTACTCTTTCAGATCTTTGCCCGCCACTTCCTGGGATTTAAATCCCGAATAGATGGCGTAGATGACAAAGCTCAGGACAATAAGAAGGTCCAGCATGATGTCTCCTGAATTTGTGCAATGTGCTTTAATTATCTCCAAAGAAGAGTTGATAAGTCAAAAATCCAGATGGTACATTGCATTTTTTAGGAGAATTTATATGAAACTCACTCTCATTGCTCTCATGCTCACCCTCTCAACTTTTGCCTCTGCCAATCACTGCTCCGAGTACCAGGATCGCCCTGAATACATGAACGCTCTTTCTGCTCTGTCTGTTCGTCAGATGCGCCCTCTCTACGAGATCTGCGAATCTGAACGAATTATGGATGTGGAAGTTGCCCCGTCCCAGGTGATCCGCAATGGTGAGGCCGTTCCCCAGATGGTGATCTATCTCCACTACTCTGAGTACAGCTGCAAATACCTCCTCGATCGAAAAGAACTGACTCTCACGGAGAGCCGCTGCTTTTCTACGTTCTAAGATCAGGTATTTCATTCTTAATCATTTCTAAAATCCTCCGGAGTTAGTGCTCAATCCCTTGGCTTAGCTCCGGACTCATTTCACCATGGAGTCACCTTTTAAGGAGGACTCTATGAAGCTCTTACTCATACTCTCTCTACTGACCTTTACCTTTGCCTGCAGCGAACAGACACCCGGAGATGGGGTGGAATCAAGACGGCAGGAAGAAACCAATGAGATCATGGACTCCAAAGGTGTTTTCCAGGAGGCTCAGGAACACGATACCCGGGAAGATCTCCGGGAAAGTAAAGAGCAGCGATGAAAGAGAAAGTCGCTCAGCATAACCGGCTCATTGGCCATGTGAACTTCTTCGAGGATAAGGAGAAGAATTTTTTCATGGCCGAGCCCCATGGAAATATTAATCCCTCACTTTTAAAAGAGGATCTCGAGCGGGCGCGAAGTTTTGCCAATAAAGTGAATACGGAATGGACTTACATCACCAATACTGAACATGTCGGTCTCGTGAATCCTTTTAACCTTCTTTACTTAAAAGATGTGAAGCGAATTAAGAAACTTAAACGCATCGTGGTTTATGCACCCCACCTTCTCCACCGTATCCTTCTTAAGGCGGCCTGGTTCATTGTCCGACCGGATATCATCCTTAAAAACCCGGATGAGTTTGACTCATTTATGCGGAAGCTTCACTAGCCAAAAGTCCTGACCGGGAGATATGATTTTGCAAATCTCTCTCAAAGGCTTTTCTATGAAAATCTCCCTTCTCCTCCTCCTTCTCTCGATTAATGTTTTCGCCCAAAGATCCAAGGAAGAGCGGCGTGCTCTTTTTGATCAGAAAACAAAAGAGTTAAAAGAGACGGGCATTGAAAAGAAGATCCCCAAAGTCGGAGAGACCTTTCCTGATCTTAAAATCGACGGCAAGCTTGTCTCTGCATACTTAAAAGAAAACCCCCTGGTCATTACCTTTTACCGCGGAGGCTGGTGCCCATACTGTGTGAAGCAATTAAAGGAAATTGATTCTGAGCTCTCAAAGATTGAACCCTCTGCAAAACTCATCGCTCTTTCTCCCGAGCAAGAGTCCGAGGTGCGAAAGACCAAGAGTAAAAATAATCTCAAGTTCACTGTCATCTCCGATAAGAAAAATGAACTCGCCCGAAAACTTGGTCTTGTTTTCAAGGTCGACCCTGAGGTCAATAAAGAGTACAAGATGCTCGGTCTTGATCTTGAGGCTTCCCAGGGGGATAAGAGTTTTGAACTTCCCATTCCAGCAACCTTTGTGATTGATCAGAACAGGAAGATTATCTATTCTTTTGCAGATGCCGATTACACCAAGCGCGCCGACACCAAAGAGATCATCGACGCCGTTAAAAAACTCAAGTCAATCTAATTACACTTAATCGGTGAATTCTCTTTGAGATAATCCTCGATGGAAGGCCAGTAGAACTTCCCCGTGTACTTAAGTCCTGAGAGGTATTTCCGGTAGCCTGGAAAATCGTTTTTGATCGCTTCGGCCGCCACCCGCGGAATAGCGATCCGGTAAACAGCATCTGGTGCTAAGGACTCAACATCCACATCACTCACAAATTCGCTGAATCCTGTTCCCCCGTACCCCAGACCTGAGAAAGTGACTCCTCCTGGTCCCCAACGGGTGAGATACCAAAGGAATGGTTTAAGCTTCCAGCCTGACATCGCAATCGTCGCTATCTCCCATCCCTTTTCTCCGAAACGATTCAAGTGAGAAAAGTTATCTGCCAAATCCGCTCGTGTGATGGGACCAGGCTCTTTGTAAACTCCTTCAAAAGAAGCCGCATGGATACCCAGGCTCGCACCAACACCTTTGCGGATCGCCCGGGCCATGTGCCGGGACCAGCAGCTTGTGCGGTAAACAGGCATACCATTTTTATAGCCTGTCATGGGGACATCCGTATGACCTATGACCTCATCCCAGGCCCCTCCCAGATTCTCATTTCTACGGG
>CAZPFM010000274.1:0-4220 GCA_964585845.1 uncultured Bacteriovorax sp. | reverse complement strand
ATAAACAGATGCGCGGAGACCGGACCGAATCAGAAATGGTCATGACCATCCAGACTCCAAACTGGACCCGGACTCTGGAAATTCTCTCCCAGGTAGAAGGAAAGGATAAGGCCCTCTCCACCATCCAATCTCCAGCCAAGGAAAAAGGGATTAAGACCCTGCGGCTAGAGAGCAATATGTGGAACTATTTCCCGAAGCTTCGGCGCAAGATCGCCGTCTCTTCCTCCATGCTTCTTGCTAACTGGATGGGATCAGATTTCACGAATGATGACATCCTCAAAGCTTCATCCATGAGTAAGGACTATAATTCGAAGTTCCTCCCGGATGAAAAGCTCAATGGGGAATCCATGAAGGTGATCGAGAATCTTCCTAAGGATAATTCAAAGGTGATGTGGCCTCGGATCGTCACCCTCTCCTCAAAGAAAGACTGCCTTCCCCGCGAGAGTCGCTATTACGATAAGGAAGGAACCCTTAAGCGCGTTCTTTCCTTTGGGGAGATCAAGACCTTTGATGGTCATAAGGTCCCCACCAAATGGGTCATGCAGCCTCAGGATGATAAGACAAAGAAAACAGTCCTCGAATACAAGGACATCGATTTTCAAGTGAAGTATAAGCCCAACCATTTCTCCCAGCAGAATCTCACCCGGGACTAGATGAAACGATTTTTCGCTCTCTCCTTAATCCTTCTCTGTCAGAGCACTTTTGCGGCCGAGACAAGTGTCAGCGGAAACGCCGAGATCCAGGGCCGGCATTCCTGGAACAATGAAGCCGCTCAGGACCTCCCCTTTCCCATTACTCAGGACTGGAACCAGGGCGATACATTTATTTTCTACGGAAACCTCAGTCCAAAGATTGAATTTGAAAATTCAAAGATAGAAGCCAATTTTTTTCTCCGGCATTCTGTGAGTGATCTCTACCGCGAAGACTACCTCGCTCCCCGGATCTACACTTTTCCAAACAAGCTCATCGCCCGGGATCTCTTTAAACTCAGTCATAGGGATGAACGGATCAATTCACAGACAGATGCTGTTTTAAATAAACTCTACTATGAAAAAAGCTTTGAGAAATTTCGCCTGGCCGGCGGAAGACTCTACATCAACTATGGATTGGGTGAGATCTTCAATCCGGTGAATCCTTTTAATCAACCCACGGGACTTACATCTATAGCAAACGTGGCTCAGGGAAATGACGGTGCCCAGGCGAAAATCTTCGCCTCGGACGTCCACACGATCGATCTCCTTCTACTGGGTGATAAGTCTATTAATGACTACGATGGGGAGATTTCTCCCACCGCCTGGGTCCACGGCGAATTAATTGCTTCTGATCGACTCACCCTCGACTACGCCGGCGGACTTGATCAGCGCCGGACAAAGATCGGAAGCCAGATCGCTTACAAATTCGACGAGGCCATGGTTTTTGGCCAGACTCTCTTCCAGACAAAAGATTCTGAAAGGGACGATTCAGAAGCTCTTTGGGATATTATGCTGGGCTACGATGAGCAGATGAATTCCAAGTGGCACCTTCGGATCGAATCCGGCTATCAGAAAAAGGATACAAGCCCGATTATTAATCCCAATGCTCTCGGAGATCGCTTCCTTCCGGTGGACTATTTTGTGGCCTTCGCTAACACCTATGAGGTCCACCCTCTCCTGAACGTTGCCGGCACCATCATCAATGATTTCACCTCGGGTTTTACCTACTTCATCGCCCGGGGGACCCTGAGCCTGAGTGATAATATCGAAGGTGAACTCTTCCTTTTCACTCCAGTGGCCAAGGGAGAAGAACGGGGAGACCCGCTTAAGGACCCGAATTCACTATCGCAGAAGCTTGTTACTCAGGATTTGGGCCTGGCCCTTCGGGCTTTCTTTTAGCGCACCACCCCAGAACCTCTCTCATTCCCTCCTCTTACATTGACTTTTACTCGGAATCCCATTAAAAATGTCTCTCTCAATCTACTCATGTCTGGGACAAAAGAAGGCTCGAAAGAACCTCCCCAAGAGATGGTTTTTCTTTAAGGAGTACGTATGTACACAGTTGTGGAAATCAAAGGTCACCAGTACAAGCTCAGCGCTGGCGACAAAATCGACGTTGAAAAAATTGAAGGCGAAGTTGGAAGTACTGTTACTTTCGATAAAGTTCTTCTCGCTGGTGGCGGAGACAAGACTCTTGTTGGTGCTCCTACTCTTGGCGGCGCTAAAGTAACGGCGACTATCGTTCGTCAGGCGCGCACTCGTAAGATCCTCGTGTTGAAGCGTAAGCCAGGTGCTTACCGTAAGAAAAACGGTCACCGTCAGCACTACACTGGTCTCTTCATCACTGAGATCAGCGATGGCCAGGGCGGATCTGCGAAAGCCGATATGAAGGCTGCTCCTGCTAAGAAGGAAGCTAAGCCAGCTAAAGAAGCTAAGGCTAAAGCAGCTCCAAAAGCTGCTGCTAAAAAGCCAGCTGCGAAGAAGCCAGCCGCTAAGAAGACAACAAAGAAAGCTGAGTAATTTTAAAAGATCTAATTAGGAGATAAGCATATGGCACATAAGAAATCCGGTGGTAGTACATCAAACGGACGAGATTCAAACCCGAAGATGCGTGGTGTGAAGAAGTTCGGTGGCGAAGTCGTGAAGACCGGCATGATCATCGTTCGTCAGAAAGGAACTAAGTTCCACCCAGGCACTAACGTAAAGATGGGGCGTGACTTCACTCTTTACTCAATGGTTCCTGGAACTGTGAAGTTCTCTTTCTATAACAGAGACACCAAGATCGTTTCTGTTATCCCAGCTTAATTGCTATTAAAAGCTAACTAAGATAGAAGGGAGCCTCACAAGGCTCCCTTTTTTTATTTAAACTATGAAATTCATCGATGAAGTAGACATTCAAGTTATCTCTGGCGAAGGCGGAAAAGGCTTCGTGGGCTATCGCCGTGAGAAGTACGTACCTACCGGAGGCCCTGACGGCGGCGATGGTGGTAACGGTGGAGACATCATCTTTGAAGGTGATGAGAATCTTAATACCCTCATGCACTTCCGAGGACTCAAGACATTCAAGGCCCCTGAAGGCGGCAATGGCGCTGGATCCAATATGACCGGAGCCGATGGCGAAGATCTCATCTTAAAAATCCCGGTGGGAACTCTTATCACTGACCGCGATACGGGAAACCTCATCGCTGACATCACCGAGCATGGCCAGCAGTACATCGCTTGCGAAGGTGGCCGCGGAGGTAAAGGGAATTCCCACTTTAAGACCTCCGTTAACCAGACTCCGAATTTTGCTCAGAATGGAGAAGAAGGGAAAACCTTAAACCTCCACCTTGAGATCAAGCTCCTTGCTGACATTGCCCTTATTGGTCTTCCGAATGCAGGCAAATCCACTCTTATTTCTGCCATCTCTGCGGCCCGACCGAAGATCGCGGATTATGCTTTCACCACCCTTGAGCCGAATCTCGGAGTTGTTCAATTGGGTGAGAAGACCATCGTCGTGACCGATATTCCGGGTCTCATCGAGGGAGCTGCGGAAGGAAAAGGATTAGGGACAAAGTTTTTGAAACACATCGAGAGAACAAGTGCTCTCGTGCACCTCATTGACTGCTCCATGTTCTTAGAAGAGTTTGAGGCCATCGAGTCCTACGCGACGGTGCGGATGGAGCTAGAAAAACACAATCCAGAACTTTTAAATAAGAAAGAAATCGTCTGTCTCACGAAGATCGACGCTATGACCGAAGAAGAGATTGAGCGTTTCCGTTCTCACATGGAAGAGCAACTTGACCGCAAGGTGTTGCCGATCTCCGGTGTTTCGGGTCGCAACATTGATCTCTTAAAGCAACTCATGCTAAAAACCAAAGAAGTTATCGAGGAAGAAGAAAGGAAGAAAGCTAATGGCCCAAAATGAATACATCCAGAGTGAAGTAAAAAAGGTTATCTCGAACACTTCTTTCGAGTTCCCTCTCAATCACGCAATGGCCGCTGCCTGGATCATGGCCAATTTTAAGGGTGATAATCTCAAAGTTTTCGATATGAGAAAGTCTACTTCTCTCTATGACTACTCGATTCTTGGAACCGCTCAGAACGCCACTCAGGCCCGGGCCATGGCCGATGAGATCGCCTCCAATCTTAAGCAGCAGGGTGCAAACATCGTCTCCTACGAAGGCTATGAGAACGCTGACTGGATTCTTCTTGATACCGGGGACATCTGTGTCCACGTCTTTAATTTCCATGCTCGTGACGTTTATG
>CAZPFM010000273.1:0-4230 GCA_964585845.1 uncultured Bacteriovorax sp. | reverse complement strand
GGGGAATAAGACCTTCTGCTGAGACCTGGCCTCGTTTCAGATCACAATCGATAACCTTGGTGTAGTGATGGGCCTGGAGGTGAGCGAGGTGACCCGTTTGGGTACCAGTGATGATGAAGGATTTTTTTGAGAGACGAGAGGAGAGATTACCGTAACCAACTTTTTCGATCGGGTACTCCCCAATGAGACCTAAGCGATAGAAAAGGACCCGCCATTTTTCTAAGGCGATCACCTGATTCATCTCGGGTGCAGGGGCACGCTTCAAGGTGAATTTAAATTTGATGACTCCTTCGTCCCTTGGGGTGTTCACTTAAGTCCTTGATCTTCAGAGGGAATAAATTGCAAACTTTACGTTCTGCCTTATAATGAGATTACCGGATAACATGGTGTAAACTCAAGACCCAAAACATCTAAGGAGCAGTTATCCTCGATAAACTACTGGAAGACTTAAAAGCTAAGCTTCCATTTCTCCAGAAAAATTCCAAGGCTCGTCATAATGACGAAGAGGAAGAATTTGAGGACGAGGAAATTGACGAGGCGGATGGCACGGATCCTGAGATGACCGATGCCCACACGCGCGTGGCTTCCTTAGAAGATCTTGAAGAAGACGAAGATGAATCCGATGATAAGACTCTTTCTGGCCAGACTAAATCCCTCCTCCATAAATTAAAAAATGTCCTGAACCGTGGCAAGAAATCCTCAGACGATGAAGAAGAGGAAGGGGAAGAAACTGAAGAGGGGGAAGAGGACGATGCGGCCGCTCAGAAAAAAAAGAAGATTCGTCTTTTCGTTCTCGCCGGCATCATCGTCGCTGTTTTATTTCTGATTCCTGATGAACAAGAAGATGTTCCGGCTCCTGAATTTCCGGCACCTAAAGAGCGTCCTTATAAAAAAGATATTAAAGCAGAAGCACCAGCTGAAACGCCCACTGAAGCAACAACTGAAGCTCCCGCTGATCTTCCTTCTGAGACTCCGGCCGTAGAAGCTTCTCCTGAAACCCCTGTCGAGACTGAAACCCCAGTGGTGACTGAGACTCCGAGCGAAGAACCGGTGGAGACTAATCCTGAAGAGCCCATCGAGGCCAGACCCGATATCGTTACAGAGAGCCCGGGCGAATCAGATTCTCCGGATTCGGCTGGAGAAGGTAGTATCCCTACCAGTCCGATGGAAACCAGCGGAACGGATCTTGAATCCACGATTGAGCCTACCGAACCTACTGAATCAGAACCAGTTGAGGCCTCTCCCTCTGAAACAATCGGTGGGGAAGAACCAACAGTTGATGAGTCAGCTTCCATCGGAGAAACAGCTCCCGATCTAACAGAGCAGATCCTCCAGGATCTGGAAGACCAGGAAAAGATCCGCAAAGAGAAAAAAGCTCCTGTGACAACCTACGTGGCTCCGCCGCCTTACGAATTTTCAGGAAGAGGGCTTGTCTACAACTGTAAGGGAAAGCACTGGGCCTGTGTTGACGGGGGAAGCTACCGCATTTGTGAGGATAATTTCAGCGGGAATCAGTATCTACGGAAGAACACTGAATGCTATCCCTTCAATGTCTATCAGTCTGAGGGTGGCTGCGAAATCGTGCAAAAGCGCATGGTCACTTCGAGTGCCAAAACAAATTTCTGTAACGAATAATTGAGATTAAGCTGCGTTCTTAGAGAACTTGCGCTCAAGAAGAGGGATGTAGAAATCTTCCTCACCTTTGAGAGCTTCTTTTTTCATGCCTTGAATGAAAAGCTTCACAAGATTTGGATCGAACTGTGTCCCAGAGAACTGGATGAGTTCTTCAAAGGCGACTTCGTAGGGAAGACCTTTGCGATAAGAACGAGTAGAGGTCATGGCATCGAAAGTATCGGCGATGAGGATAATCCGGGCCGCCAGAGGGATATCATCTCCCTTAAGACCCATAGGATAACCTTTTCCGTCGAAGCGCTCATGATGGAAGCGAGCGTTGGTTGCGATCTTTTCAAAAGTAGGAAACTCCGCGAGGATCTCAAAAGTCTTTTCCGGATGCTGTTTCATCACAAGAAATTCTTCTTCCGAGAGTCGCGCTGGTTTATTGAGGATCTCATCAGGTGTCCCGATCTTTCCAATGTCATGGAAGATCGCAGAGAGTTCGAGTTCGTGGAGTTCTTCTGGAGATAGACCTGCCTCAGTGCCTGTGACTAAGGAGAAGTAAGCAACACGCATGCTGTGACCAAAAGTGTAGCTATCCTTGCAATCAAGGGCCTTGAGGATAGTCCTCGCTGCCTCTTCTGCAATCTTCTTGTTGGCCACTTTAAGAGCTTCAACTTGATTGGACATGCCCAGGAGGGCAAGTGCCAGGTTAAGTGAAGGAAGCTCAAAAACATTGTTTCTTTTCATCAACGCATTCCAATTCCCAGGGGGAACAAGACTCCTCCTGATAAATTCTCTTCGGTTGTTTTGAGGAAAAATAAACGGTAAAATAGGGGGAACCCTGACTCCGTTATTAAGTCACTGAAATCACTGGTTTCGTGGCGGTAAAAAAGGCCACTATGATCATCGTTGATGAGCGAAACTTCATCTGTCCGGAACTCGATAATAAAGGTTTTAGTGTCTTTGACTTCTTTGAAGCTCGAGACGTGATGGACCTTCCAAAGTTCTGTGCCCTGCCACTAAAGAAAAGAGCAGATATTCTTCTCGTTGATACAGAGACCCTGCTTCAGCATCCTGAAAAGCAGGAAAGTTTCCGGGCCATCATTAATACCTTTCTGGGAGTCATTTTTTTTCACGACCAAAAAAATCAAAAAGCTCAGGAGTGGGTGGAAAGAGAAGCCGCTTTCCTCACCAAGATTGTGGGGGAGTACGCTCTTCCGATGGCCCAGCTTCAGTGGACGATGCTCTCCAATCAGCTCCAGTTCTTCTGGTCCATTCTGGAAGAGCAAAAAGATCTGCAAAAAAAACTCGCCCGCTTCAGCCAGGACCTCGATCTTCTTATGCAAAAAGCAGAGGTCGAAATGGACCGGGCCCGGAGAGTCCATGAAACCCTCGTTCCTCGAAGGAGTGAAGAGATAAAGGGTATTTCTTTTCAAACCAGATACGCCACGGGAGACGGTGCCGCCGGTGAATTCCATGATCTCATCGAGTCGGCCAATGAAACCTATTTCATCCTGGTCTCCAGCGAGTCCTATCTTATTTCCGGTGCCCTCATGTCTATTCTCAACACGGAAAAAGCCAAGAACTTTGACCCTCAGAGATTCCTGAAGCTCGCCGAAGAAGAGGCGGAAACGGTCAATGCGTCGAAAAAGAAAAAAGCCAAGGTGGAAATCTCGATCCTGGAAGTCGACCATTCGAAGATGCTTCTTCGCCTTCATGGCTCCGAAAAGCTGGGGGCCTATTCCCCTTCACGGGGACCTATCGAGCTTAGTGCTGAGTATGCTTTGAGTCGAGGAGAGAAAATCATTGTGTTCTCTCCGGGATTCCTCTTTAATTGGAAGGAAACTCACCCGGGTCAGGATGTAGCGAGCTATTTAAAGATGAGTAAACTCGGGACTTCAGAGCTCCTGCCAGAACTCTTCTATGAATTGAAACTCGATGAAGAGTCTCAGTATATGAAAAAAGATGCGACTGTTATGATGATGGAGGTTAAGCGTTATGGAATTCATCAAGTTTAGTTTGGTTTTCCTTTTGATCTCTGCTTCGGCGCTGGCGCAGACCATTGGGATTCAGGGACACACTCCGGAGCGCTTCACCTCCAAGGCCTGCGTGGATGGGGTCTATAAAATGAAGATGACTCAGAAGGGGCCACTCTTTGGTCTTCTGAACCAGGAATTCACCATCGATAAAACTGGTTGCATCATCAATATCTCTCACCACAAGTATCTCACTAAAGAATGGGTCATCGACGTTTGCCGAGAGCCGATTCATATCAAGATTAAGTCAGCGACAGGTACTGACGTTGCCAAGAAAACAGAGTCCTGTGCCAATCAGGAGAAGCCGAGTGAAACCAGTGATTTCTGCTCTCAGTACTCCGAGATCGTGAATGTCATTCAGGACGAAGGACTCATCTTCGCTCAGGGTGATCGGGATGACTTAGGAAGTGATCACGGGAAAACGTACTGCGCGTATCTTCTTATCAAGCGCTATATGGAAGATGGGGTGGTCTTCAGTCGTTACACTGATGCTCCGGATATCTTTGCAGAAAAGCAGGGGCCCGCTGCTGCAAGTCCTGAGGATAAAAAAGTAATTGAAAGAGGTTTAAAAATAAAA
>CAZPFM010000272.1:0-4233 GCA_964585845.1 uncultured Bacteriovorax sp. | reverse complement strand
CGTCCGCTAACTGACGACCAGCATCCTCTCGATCTTTAAACATAAAAACCTCCAAAAAAAAAGCCCATCCGAAGATGGGCTCTTTTTGTTCAGTTTGGTTATCAGCTTCTGCTTTCACTTCCACTGTTTCATCTGAACATGAGTATTTTATGAAATTCTCTTCTCATCGTTAAATGAATCTTTCCGCAAGTTAACTCATCATATCTAGTAAAAAAGATTCAGGGCGCGCTGAAAGCTCACATTGACCCGGTAGTCTGGGCTCTCATCTGTGACACCCGCTCCTGCTCCACCAGCAATAACAGTCAGAGGATTAAGTTGATGGCGCCAGCCAAGTTCGACCATTTGAGTCTCCCTATTCTTTTCTCTTCTTTCCTCATAGAAATAGTCAGCAACCAGGAAATCATCTGTTCCGATGCGCAGCTGATAGCCGAAGACGTATTTCATTCCATTGTTTCTTTCACCCTTACGAGGATCGGCATTCTGATTCCAGTCCAGGTTCAGGTGCAAACGATGAAAGGATACGGGGATGGGAAGAGTTTTTGTGAGGTTGAGCTTCACATGTGTGTCCACTCCCCGGCGTCCTTCCCCAGTGGGAAGATACAATCCTCCTCCGAGAGAAATCCCGGGAAGCCAGAGGGTTTCCATATTGAAATTGTAGAGTCCACCTAACTCGATGTTCCGGCTCTCTTTTTTCTCCCGGTCCCCAAACTCAAAGGGTGTCGCCAGATCCACCTGGAAATTTCTCAAGAGTCCAAATTCCAGACGAGGGACAAAGAGGAATTTATCCTTATCGTTATCAAGTCGGTCATATTGGATGTATCCCTGAAACTCCCGGTTCTTGTAGGCGGTCACATAGGCATCTTCAATCTCAAGGGGAATCCCATGTTCGAGGTTTAAGTGATCATGCCCGAAAGAAAGAGAACTCGTAAGTGCTCCCACGAGTGCAATGGCTATTTTTTTAAAGTCCATTTTTCTCCTCCCATTTTTTAAGCATCATCTCTGTCATTTTTTTTGCACCCTTACCAGGCTTCATCGCCTCTTTACTCTCTTCGCTCATAACCATCTGAGGATAAACCTGCATCAGGGCATCATGAAGGGAGCCATCAATTTCACCGGCCTCCATGCGAGGACCCATCTTCAGACGAAATTGCTCCATGGCCTCTTTCTTTTTTTCAGAAGAGATCCCCGGCATCATCATCGGCATCATTTCTTCCATCATCTCTTTCATCATCGTGTTCATGGCCCCATCCTGAGAAACCATCCAGGGCTCCTTTTTCGTTGGATCGGCATCCGGGTGTTCGATGGTAAATTTCTCTACATACCGCTCATCCCCTTTGCGGTATTTCATCGCTTCAATAACCCGATAAAGTTCCTTCTGCTTTTCCTCCGCTGTCCATTTAGGATAGGTCAGAATGTCGTAGGCAATACCATGGAGCATGTGAAGATTATCAAAGATGTTTGCACTTCGGGGATTCATCTTAGTATAGCGAGGCATAAGCTCCCGGCTAAGGATCATTCGCTTGGGCGGATCTTTAAAAAAATCGTTAATGAGCCCGTCAGCCATGGCGACCTTTTCTTTCTGAGTCCCGTCTTCCATTCCCACATAGAGAGCTTCATAGATCGCTGGATGCCACCAGTGAGCGACCCAGAAGAAGAGATTGGTTTCGGGAAAGTAATTTCTGAAGTGAGTGAAATAGGGCTTCATCATGACCCCTGCCCTTCTCATGGTCACTTCCAGGGGAGCGATACTTCTGGGGATATCAAAGTTCTTTAAGTAGTAGTCGACTGTTCTCGCACTCCATCGGGCCTTATCTTCCGGGGCTATGCCCTTATCACTCATGACATCGTAAGTTTGCTCATGATGAATGTGAGTCCAGTCGATGGTCCGAAAGAGGTCAAAGGCAAACTGAGCGGTAAGAGGACCATAAGTTTCGGACTTCGGACCATTATTAGAGCTCTCCGAGAGGGTGAGCTTAACCATCCTGTCCCGGAACTTCTTATCCACTTCTGCCCGCTCTTTAGGGTCAGTAGTATGAGCGAGATCATGAGCTCCACCATGAGCGGCGTGAATGGCAGCCTGATGGGTCCAGGGCTTATAGAAATTCTGAAAAAACTTCTGAACGTAAGGACCTCGCTGGAAGCTTACTTCACTTCTTTGGTCGATCCTCCCGTTCGCGGAGGTAGAGAGAATAAGGATTCCCACAGCTCCCGCGATTCCTATTTTACCATTCATCATGAACTCCTTATTAAAGACATTCTTCCAATATATTCATGGCCTCTTGAGCAACCTTCATTTCCAAATTCACAGGAGGAAAGAGAGAAATTCCTTCCGAGAGAATAAGCTTCTTTTCAAATGCCTTTTTTGAAATTTCTTTCGGATAATCTTCGTCATTAAACTCTAAGTGGAATGCGAGTCCCATGCTTCGGATCTGAGGCTTATCTTTAAAGGACATCCCTTCCAGACGCTGACGGATAAATTCTCCAACGGCCTTGATATTGTCCTCTAACTCATCCCAATGCTCCCGATAATACCGAAGGGTTGCGATAGATGCGGCCACACTGATGGGATGCCAGCCATAGGTTGAATAAGGAAAATCCTTTTTCTTCAGACTGTCTCCAATTTCCTTGGTTGTGACTGTGGCACCAATTGCCGCGGCTCCATTAGAGAGGGCCTTGGCAAGACAAATGATATCGGGCCTTAGATGAAAATGATCACAGCCAAATAGTTTCCCTGTTCGTCCAAAGCCGGTGGCCACTTCATCGATAATGAGAAGACTGCCATAGCGGTGACAGAGATCGACCACCTCATCCATGAATTCCTTAGCAGGAACATGGACCCCCTTATTGAGAATGATGGGCTCCATCACCAGGGCCGCCACCTTTTTGTCTTTAAGTAATGCTTCGAGCTCCTGAAGGGAGTCTTTGGTGAGAGGGACTTTCAGTTTTCGCCAGTTAAAATAGGGACTCTCTTTTCGGACAATGCCCCGAACAGCAATGGAATTGCCATGATAAGCATCATCGATCCCTATGATGACATCTCGACCAGTATGGATCATCGCCGCCTGCAGAGCAATTTCCACAGACTCTGTTCCTCCTGTCGCTCTGAAACTTGTCTCAAGCTCTCCGGGAGTTAATTCCTTTAAAAGATGGGCGAGTTCTTCCCAGGGCCCATAATGAAAATGGGGGCTCGCGTAGCTGGGCCCTTCAAAGTTTTTCATCGCCTGATGAATCTCTGGATGCGCCCATCCGAGATTTCCGACGCACCACCCGGTGGTGAGGTCGATATAACGCTGACCTTTCTCATCAATCAGATAAGGTCCTTGGGCATTTTTTAATCTAAAAGGCATAAGCTCATTACTCTGAGCAAATTCAGACTCACTTAGGTCAATTGTGGACTCCATAGAAACTCCTTTTCTTATCGTCATTGTGAACCTGTGCGCCGGATAAGCTCAAGGAGCAGCAGGGTCATTAAAAGTAAAGAAGACTTAATATTTTCTTCTGTTGCCACCCTTTGAAGAGAGGAATAATTTCCTTTTCCTATGCAGCCTAAGAATTATAAAATCCTGAAGTCCAACGAAGAATCAGTTCACATGAATAGGGATGAGATACTCGCCATCTCACAGCATCTTCCCTGTGGATGTCCCCAAGAAATACTTAAAGTCATCGACAGTGTCTGTGATCTTATTTCGAATCAGTCGGTGTGCATTGGAAAAAGCCCATCAAGCTTTGTGGTTCACTCCTGGCTCTTAAACGAAGCCATGCGCCTGGAGCGTGAAAGCCTTCAACTCCTAAGTGAGCTCTTACAAAAAGAGGGAGTGCTCTAAAATTTTTACCGTCGAAGAGTAAAATACTTCTGTAGCCCTTTAAGCAGGAAGGGGCTGAGGCTCCGAAGCTTACGATCACTGGCCACTTCCCGGGCCATCTCCCCGAAGCTTGGATAGACATGGGTCGTATCGAGAATTGTGTCCAGTCCTTTTCCCTGTTTCATGGTGAGGGTGAATTCACCAAGCACTGTTGAAGCTTGGGAGGAAACAACACTCACGCCGAGAATCTTATCACTGCCTTTTTTGGTGAAAACTCTCACCACTCCCGCTCTCTCCCCTTCTGTAATGGCCCGATCGAGCTCTGAGACAGAATAGGTTGTTAGATCATACGGTGTATTATTTTCTTTGAGAGACGTTTCAGTTTCTCCCACGTGGGCCACTTCAGGATCAGTATAGGTACAACGAGGAA
>CAZPFM010000271.1:0-4268 GCA_964585845.1 uncultured Bacteriovorax sp. | reverse complement strand
AGGCTGTCCGGGAACCTGTTGTACCTATGAAGCCAATTCGATGATGGTGACCCCTATCGAGGCCCTCGATCTTATCCACTATCTGAAAGATGCAAATCTTTTTACAGACGAGCTTAAAGCAAAACTCATTGAGACGATTCAGACCTATCGCCTGGACCGGGAGATCAGTACCGGAAAGGGAAGTTCTCTTCGGCGAACTTATACTTGTCCTTTTTTTACGGAGTCCGAATTGGGCTGCCCACTCCCCCGGGAAATAAAGCCCTACGGCTGCCTCGCCTTTAATTCTCATCATCCAACAGAGAAAACGCCGGAGCACTGCTATTCGGATGTGGAACTTCTTCAGAAGCGGGAAGAAGTCTTTAAGCTAGAAGCAGATGAAAATGAAAGAATCCGCAAAGACTTAAAGCTTTACTGGGAAAAGCTTCCTATGCCCGTGGCCCTAATTGAACTCTGGGAAAAATAAATTTAGCGTTTATCCACAATCAAAGAAACTTTCCCGGTACGCGGATTGCGAGGAATCATTCCCGGATCAACAGCGATGACTCTCACCTGATTTGAAAATTCATCCAATGTAAGACTGTCTCTGAGATCCCGGCAGTTCTCGTAAATGCTTTCAACAATCTGATCGTCTTCTAATTTGATATTTTTCTCATAATAAAGACTGATCAACTCTTGACCATTTTCGCTCTCGCTTAAGATCAGTTGAAAAGTAAGTATTCCCTCATCCAGACTCCGAAGGGCCCCTTCGACTTCTTCTAAGGATATTCTGCTGGAAAAGATCTGCATGATACTGTCGGCGCGACCAAGAAGCTTAAATCTTGGAGCGGGATCACCGCAGCTGCAAGCTGAGATAAACTCCACCCTGTCTCCCGTCCGGTAGTTTCGGATGGGAAGACTTTTTCTATAAAGAGAACTCACCACTGCTTCACCGTCGATAATTTTCATGTCGATGAGATCCGAAAAGAGGTGATGCTCTCCCGGAGCACAGAAAGAACACTGATAGCCGATCACACCAGCATCAACAGAGGCGTATCCGGCCGAACCAAAGCATTCAACTCCCCAAACCTTTTTTAGATACCGGGACCGGGCCTCGGAGAGGGCTTCCCCCGCATAGAAGACCCTCGGAATTTTTATTCGAAGACTTTTTTCTTCCATAAACTCGGCAGTCTTCACCAGAAGAGAAGGAATGCCCAGGACCACATCGGGTTTAAACTTCTGAAGATAGACTGAGATATTCTCACTGCTAGCGAGCCCTCCAATAGGAAGTTGGATCACGCCAATTTTTTCAAGGGCTTTTTCCACCGCCATAAATGAAGACCAGAGGTTCCCCGCGACAAAGAGGTTTGCCACCATCATGCCTGGTTTTATCCCTTGAGCGCGAAAATTCTTTGCCAGCATGTCGGTGACAAAATCGAATTCTTCGTAACTAAAATGAACATACTTCGGCTCTCCCGTGGTCCCCCCAGAAGAGAAAATATAACCAGGAGGGTGAGTGGATTTTTCAAAAATCTTCTTCATGTCCTGGGAATTGGTGAGAGGGCTTGAGATTTCGCCTTCTATTCTGATTTCATCCCCCACGAAGTTCACAAGTTCTCGCAGGACAAGGCGACCATCGTGGGGGGCGCCGTCTTTCCCATAAGTAATGGTTCCCAATGGGGCAAAGCGTTTGATCCCGGCCAGAGAAAGTTCTTCTAAGAAGACTTCTTTTTCATCTTCCGAAAGAAGATAAGACGCTGACTGAAGGTAGAAGGAAAAAGGAGCAAGAAGTGAGCCGAGCTCTTGAGCATCCTGAAAGGATTTAATAATTAGTGAGCGGTTCAGGGGCGAGGGTCTGAGATAGGGATTCGACTCCTGGTGAAGAAGATAATTTTCTCCCTCCCGAAGACTCCCTCCTTCCATGAGTTCAGAGTAAAGAGCGCGGTATTTTTCTTTAAGAATCTCCACAGCTTCATCATCTGAAATAGGAGCACGTTCAGGGGCCAATGCAAAGGCTTCCTCAAGGACCTTAAGAAGTGAATCCTTGTCTATTCCTTCTTGCAGGTAAAGATTCTGAGGGGAGGCACAAGCACCCTGGTTCCAGGGAATAATATCTCTGACTATACGCTGAGCGATACTACTGAGACGATCACTCCTCATCCCCTCCCGGGAAATAAATTGCAAAGAAACCTTAGGTCCAAAATCCAGAAATTTCACACCAGGGGGAAGATTCTGAGAGTAAGATGTGATCATCTCTTCACCACCCCAGGCGATGATGGTCTTCACTCTTTCTTTCATCTTTTCTTCGATCTCCCGGCTCCCTCCCTTCCAGTGTAGAAGAGCAAATTTATCCAGGAGGATTTTATCCTTATCTATCTTTTGCAGACTTTTGACGAAGTAGTCAGGAAAAATCCTGTTCTCCGAACTGAGCTTAACAAGTGAGATATTTTTAGTGAGAAGACCCATCACAAGAGAATCAATCGCCGAAAGAAAGACATTTCCCGCGGTAACATGAAGGAGGGGTCCCCGGGGGAGAGCTCTCACGAGAGTCTCCTGATGAGGAAGTTTTGTGAATCGATCGAGGATTTCACTTCTGCCAAACTCCGCGGAAACTCTTTTCATAAGACTTTCCTGAGACAGAAGCTTCGGAAGAACATTGAGACTCACTAAGACTTCTTGCCGGGAAAAGCCAGATTCTTTCTGAAGATCGCAGATGAGCTCATCGGGAAAACCCGATTCCTTCCAGTATTGACCCAGAAGATCGAGGACTTCGATGATCCTGGAGAGAGAGATCTGTGAGAGTACTCTTTGTTTTTTAGAAAGAAGATCCCCGGGGCTTATGAGCCACGAATCAAAAGTAGAAGAATGTTCTCCAAAAAAATGCATACTATCTCACCAGTTCCAGCGCTTTAAGAGCGCAGCCCTTGTGCTTTGTTACTCCCGCTCTCCCCTCAAGAATTAGGGTATCTCCAGCAAGACCACAGTCACATTCTCCCAGACGACCATAGTCAGTGGTGAGAAGACTCGGGGCCGGGTAACTAAAGTTATAGCTACAAAGGAAATGCAATATGCCTCTCTCCCCTTTTGGTAAAACCTCAAGTGTCTTTGGGGAGCGGACAAAGACTCTCGCATAATTAGGAATATGGAGATGACCTTTTTTACAATCCACATAGGGGATTCCATGCTCCACCATCCCAAAGAGGTCCCGCTGATTTTTTTCCGGGATTCCTAGTCGCTCAAAAATCATTTTTCGAAAAGATGATTTGGGAATCTCTTTTTCGGCCTTTCCCTTCCACCCTCCGCCGGTCTGAAGCCAGGAGTCTTCTCCAAGGTCGAGATGGACATCGTATTTTTCCAGGATCTCAAAGAGCAGAGCGGGAAAACCCAGGATGCGGGTAGAAAGAGGAGACTTCTGAAATTTCTTTAAGGCATCAAGGACGCCTTTTTCATTGAGAGCAAAATCTTTTTTCCCCTCATCCCATTCAATGGCGTAGTAGACCTCACCCTTTCCCGTAAAATTGGTGAGAAGCTCATCTGTGAAGGCGGTACCAAGATCTTTAGCGATGGCTGGATCATAGGTGAAGCAGAGATAGTTGTAGGATTTCTCTGAGGCCATTCCCAGAGAGCGGTGGATTTTAAGGGCGAGAGCTTTGACGTTCTCAAGGCTTATTTCAGAAAGAAATTGCTGGGACTTTTGCCCCCCGGTCCCGGAACTAGTCAGAGTGAGAGCGATCTCCTCTTTTGGTACTGAAAGAAACTCATGCTCTTTAAAAAGATGAACCATCGTTCCAGGCACGAGGGAGAGATCTTCTTCGCTTCGAAGAGTATCCGGATGAAAACCCTCATGATCCCAGAATTTGCGTGTGAATTCATGATTCTCATAATGAAAGAGAGCATTCTCCTTAAAACTTTCTATAAAGAGATTCTTTGACGCTTGGGAGAAGTCAAAGGGATCAGAATCAAGGAGGAGGGAAGTTTTCGTCGGCTGTTTCATACCCGGATGAGTTTAGGATTTAAAGACATGCGCTTCCAGGCCTTGAAGTATTCTTCGAGATAAACCTGATTGAGTCCTTTGAGTTTTACGTTCTGAAAGTCGAAGATCTCAAAAGATCGGGAAAAGACAGCAAAGTCGTGGCGCTTATTTCCTATGAGCTGAAAGGCCGGAACAAATCCACAAGGGATAAATTTCGCGCGAAGTATGCTCTCGAGAATCTTAGGTCTGTCGGCCCGGACAATCACTTCGATGTATCTTGCTCCGGCATCCCGGAGGAGCTTATTGGCCTTAAGAAAGA
>CAZPFM010000270.1:0-4318 GCA_964585845.1 uncultured Bacteriovorax sp. | reverse complement strand
CTTTCCGAGCCAGCGGGTAATTTCTTCAGCTGAAGCTGCAGAGAGATCCACGATAGACATGATCCCTTTCTGTACGAGAACCTGGGCCGAAGCTTCGGAAATAGTCGGAAGCTGAGTGAGATTTTCCACTGCAAGCTTCACGCGCTCCTGGAGCTTCGCCTTAGAAATGATGTTAATCTTCCAGCTCGTGAGCATGGCCGCAAGGCGAACGTTCTGCCCGCGCTTACCGATAGCAAGAGAGAGCTGGTCTTCTTCAACAATCACATCAAGAGTGTGGTCTTCATGATTAAGAGAAATGGACTGGATGTCCGCAGGCGCCAGGGCCGCACGGGCAAAAGTCTCAGTATCTTCGTTCCAGCGAACGATATCGATTTTCTCACCCTGAAGTTCGTTAACAATGTTCTGAACCCGGGAACCTTTCATCCCTACACAGGCCCCAACTGGATCAATGTCACGGTCCTGAGTTGTTACAGCGATTTTAGCGCGGTAACCAGGCTCACGGGCAGCGGCCTTGATCTCGATGGTCCCATCGGCGATCTCTGGAACTTCGATTTCAAAGAGTTTTACAAGGAACATAGGAGAAGTTCTTGTGAGACGGATCTCTGGTCCACGGTTAGTCATAACCACTTCAGAAAGATAGGCCTGGATACGGTCACCCGGCTTGAATGATTCTCCGAAGATGATTTCACGACGTGGAAGAACGGCATCAGATTTCCCAAGGTCGATGATGACATTACCTTTTTCGAATCGGCGAGCGATTCCGGTAACAAGATCCCCTTCACGGTGCTTGAACTCAGAGAAAAGAATATCTCTTTCTGCGTCACGAACCTTTTGGAAAATGATCTGCTTAGCAGTTTGGATGTCTACGCGAGAAAAACCAGGGTTCTCAATCTTAAGACCAAGCTGATCTCCAACTTCACAATCTTCATCAAGCTTTTTGGCCGATTCAAAGTCGATCTCGACAATATTATCGCGGACTTTATCAACCACGTTTTTGTACTGATAGATTTCAACTTCACCATCGGTTTCATTATAGCGGGCTTCGTACTCACCCTGGATTCCGAATTTCTTGCGTGCAGTGACGAGGAAGGCCTGCTCGATAGCGCCGACGACGACATCTTTCTTGATGCCTCGGTCTTTACCAAGCTGTTCAATGACTCGACCTAGTTCTGAAAAGTTCACTGTCTTTCTCCTTATTCCCTATTAGCTTTGAGATCGGGATCTAAATTTGCTTTTTTAAGCTGGTTAAATTTTATATTCAGCGGGAAGTCCTTAACGATCATGGTAAAACCGTCGTCCAGTACTTCCTTGAGTTCTCCGCGAAACTTCTTCTCTCCCGCGATTCCTTTGGGTGCATCCTTCACCTGCTCGGGAGTCAATTGCCCCATGATGACCACAGCGATGATTTCACCGATACTCATCTTGAAGTGCTCCCGGCTGATCATGTGTCGGTACACACCAGGGGAAGAAACTTCGAGGACCACGTCTTCAGGAATCCAGCTCTCTTCTTCGAAGGCCGGAGTGAGCGCATGGTCCACTTTCACACAGTCTTCGATCAGGGCAGAGCCTGTTCTCGGATCCTGGATATAGAGTCGGAGGAGTTTCTGCGAGGTGAGGTACTCAAGGTCATAGAGCCGATAGCCGGCTTCCTGAACCACTGGCTCGCACATCAATAAGAATTTTTTTTCTAAACCCACGCGTTCGCGGTCTATATCCATAAAAATAAAAAAGGATGGAAAAACCACCCTTAACCTCAAGAAAACAAAACTAAAAAATACCGAGCAGGCCCTATTATTAGCAAAGTTGAATCAAAAGAGCAATTTAAACCCTCTTTGACTCACAAAGTCAGACTCATGGAGACAGCATCCGAGCCATCAGAGTAATAGGATCTAAGCTCCCGTAATTTCTTAAACCCAATTTTTTGATAAAAGGAGATCGCTCGAGCGTTTTTCTCCTCCACCTCCAGGTAAACGTCTCTTACTCCCCGCTCCCGAAGGCCAGCCGCTAGCTCTCGCCAAAAGAGAACCGTCTTCCCCTGGCCTCTTTCACTGGGCACCATGAGGATCTTTAAAAGGTGGGCGGTGGGATCATCCGGCAGATGAAAAAAGAGCGCAAAGCCAATGGGTTTTTCTAAAAGCTCCCAGGCAAAAAGAAGATTCTGATCCCAATCAGCATCTTCCCATTGGGGTCTTGTCCAAGGTCTTGAAAAAAATTGTTGATCCAGATCCAGGATGTCTCCCCAGTGCTCTGAGCCGGGAAGGACCTGAATCAAATTACCAGTAATACTCATGGGAGAATTGCTTATCCAGGGATTCGACAAAAAGATCAATCGAAGGTCGGATCTCGCCGAAGTTCTTGGCCGACTTCAGCTGCCCGCCGTAACGGGAGCGAAGATAGATTTCAAGTTGAAGAAGTGAGATGAAGTTGGTCTTAAGTGAGTCTTCGTGAAGAATATCCAGATTACATTTATTCGCCTTGGCGTTCTGACGAATAAGTCCCGTGAGCTGGGGAGTCACCTTGGCCTTCTGATCCTCAGAGTAACGAAGCATTTTAAAAAAATACCGCAGACGCTTTAAGAAAGCCTCTTCATCATGCATGAAGGCCCGGGCCTTATCGGTATCCTTTGGAAATGAACGGATGAAACTCTTAAGATCCTTGATGAAATCTTCTCCAAAATACTCCACCATAAGGGGATCGCCGTAGACACACTTAAGTCCATTGATGTTCCGGAGTTGATACTCCACATCCTGAAAGGACAGAGTCCGATCGACAATTTTCATAAGGTAGCGGTCTTGGGAGATGACTTCAGGAGCGGAGGGCTTTTTCCCTTGAGAAAAAGCCCCCGATGAGACGAGGAGAAGACTACACAGGAGAGCTGATTTCGATATTTGCGATGTTCTTCTGTTTAACGACTTCATTTTCTTTATGGAAGCGCGCATTCACTCTTGGGTTAAAGGTGTATCCATCTTTCCCTCGGAGGATGTACTGCCGCTTCACTCCCTTCGGCTCAATCAGTTTACGGAGACGGCTGATGCTCGTGTAGATGAGCTTATCATGGATAAGTGGATTATACTCATCTTTCCAGATCATCTTAGCGAGGTCTTCTTTATTATAATAAGTTCCCGGAGTCTGAGCGAGAAGGAAGAGAATTTCAAGCAAGACGAAGCGGTGCTTGAAGTCGATCATCCCGAGAGCTTTCTCGTGGATAACCCGATTGTGTCGGTCAAGGTAGAGGTCAACACTGGAGTCATTCACATCTTCGACTTCATTGGTGATAAGTTCCTGGAGGCGCTTGAAGTTCTCATCGAGAGAGTTAGAAGCAAGACCGAAGAGCATGAGGGCCTTGGCGAACTCGCCCATCTTCTTCAGAGCGATCCCTTTATTTAAGAGAACGTAATTGTGCATATTCCAGCAGCGCTTGGAGTGAAGAAGCTTCATCGCAAGGTCATAGTGCGGGAGTGAATCCGCGTACTGACCAAGCTCCCGGAGAGCATTACCCCAGAGAAGGTGCATACTCCCTTTAAGGTAGCCTTTCTTAAGGATATTCAAAAGTTCATTGAGTTGACCCAAATGGGTGAGAGTCTCAGTGAAGGTCTTCATCTGATAGGCATTCGTGGCCATGGCGTAGAGAGACTTGGCCATGAGTTCAGGCTCATTTTCAGTCTGAGCTTTGCGGTATGCCTGATTGAAGTTCTTTTGGGCTTCGGAGAAGTCACCGCGGTAAGTGTTCACAACGGCGGCGTTATAGAAATACTCTGCGCTCAAAGACGGAAGAGTAGAAACGGTCTGGTCAAGAAGATCACTGGAGAGCTGAATATACTTATTGGCCTCTTTCTCATTCAGGCTCTCAGAATAGATCCGGATAAGAAACCCATAGATCTTAAAGACAGCGAAAGCGTCCTGCGGAAGTTCCGTCCGGGCAAGGGCTTCCTGGAAGTGCTCTTCAGCTTTATCGAAATCGGCCTTATCGTAAAAGATTTTAGCGAGTCGGTAATGTCCCTGACCTTCGATCCGGCTGGAGTCAGTAGGAAGGTGGGATAAGAAACGGTCATCTTTGGTGAGGTCCACCACCGCCCGGCTCATGGTCGTCTCAATGGACGGTAGCCCCTCGGCTGGATTTGAGATGGTTTCCATAAAAGATCCTCCTAAAAAAATTCGCAAGATTTTGAATCTTACAATTCATCAGTCGCGTACTTAAACCCCATACCTGACAAAAAAGCAAGTTCCTAATTTTTGATGATAAAGAAACGCTAAATAAGTGAATGAAATCTATTCGTTATCTCGTGTTTTGTGACTGTAAGATGCCCTGTTTGGAGCC
>CAZPFM010000269.1:0-4320 GCA_964585845.1 uncultured Bacteriovorax sp. | reverse complement strand
CAGGACGGAGTATTCAGTTTTTTTAAGTTCGGGGTGATCAAGAACGGTTTTTGGCTCCTGCCAGCCCTTGGTACAGAAAAGCTGACGGGCCTTGATGTCTGATCGAGCTTCATACTCAGAGAGAAGTTCACTCACTTTTTCTCGGCCACTTTTTAAAAATCGCGGATCAAAGACGTAAAGTCCTGCTGATCCATCAATGACTTTCCAGATCGCCTCTTTCCAGTGGAGATGATCCCGTCTCCAGAAAAAGAGGATTCGCTTCCACCAGGGGAGATAGCGACGCCAAGGAATTTTCCGGAGGGTCAGCTGAGCAAAGCCCACGGGGGTATTTTGAGTCGGGCCGAAAAAAAGAAAATAGGTAAAGACATCAGTTTCCGGAGCACCTTCGTGGCGCTCTTTTAGAACTTCGAAGTTGGGAATGTCTTCTTTGAGAAGCTGCTCAATTGAGGGGATAAACTCAGGGTCAATCTCGAAGATGGAATGATAGCTTTGAGTGATCAGCATACTAGCCCCGTGGCTCCCGACCACAGTAGGGACAGATTTTCCAAAACTGAAGATCAAATGTTTTTCCGCAGGCACACTCCCGCTGGTCTTCGAAATCCTCTAGAGATTCACCGAGAACAAAAATATCGGGCCTCATGGCGCGGATTGTGAGGGAGTTAGCTACGTATCCGCCAGGAATGAGGGGATCGGCCTTGAACATGGCGGGGCCAATTTTTTCATCCACACGGATCTGAACCTGGATATCTTCCCGGCCTTCTTCAAGGAAGGCGGGCAGCCCGGCCGCGTTTTCGATAGTACGAAGTTTTTCTAAAAGTATATTCGGGTCTTTCGACTTAGGGTCTTTCAAATCGCCTCCAGCGGCGCTCGAGCATGGTGATGAGTTCCACCACGGCCCTTTGATGAGCGTTGAACCATTTCCATGGCGCTGGTCTGATTTTATCAAATTCTCTTAAGAAATACACACCCTGATTCCCAGATTCTTCGATGGTCCGGAGTGTCCATTCCACCACCTCAGGGGACTTGGCGTAGAGATTTTTTTTGAGGGCCTCGAGAAATTCAAAAGTTAAGCGTTGTCCCCGCTGGATGCGGGAATTGATGATGTGCTTTCTCGAAGCATCAAGAGTGAAAACCTTTATATGAGTCGGAAGATCAGAATTAAGAAGAGCGATAAGATCCTCTTCGAGTTCGGGAATATTTGAAGCCGAGTGGTCGATGAGGCAGAGAGATTTTTCGAGTGAGGACCAGTTTTTCTCAGCAAGGGAAACTTGAAGGAGACGGCGAAGTTCGGTGACTTCTTCATCAGTAAAGCGCTCAAGACCCCGGTGGCCCTGATCAAGTTCTGCAATGATCTTAGCGTAGCGAGACTCGAGATCCATTTAGATCTTCATCGCACCGATGCAGCGGACGGGTTTTAGGGATCGAATGGCAGCGGAGCGAAGGGTCCCTTGCTGACTCTCGTAAGTCCAGGCCTTATCACGGAGAGTGGAATTGGAGTCCATTGTGGCCGTCCAGAATCCCTCTTCGATATTTGTCGGGAGCACGAAGCGAATCCCATCGAGATCGGCCTGAAGATAATCATTTCTAGTTGGGAGGCGCCAGGTGATATTGGCAACGGATCCGATGTCCTGGCAAATGCGTTTATCAAACCCAGCGAGAAGATCCTTGCAGTCTTTCTCCATATTCCCTGAGGCTTCACACCAGTTGGCCCCGGAACTTGCATCTGCCCAGAGCATATTAGTCCGCATGTCGATCCAGATTTCCAGTCCAAAGTTGTCTCGGGCGACAAGTTTCCAGTCGGCCTCTCCGGCAGCTCCAAGCCGAGTGGCTTCCCAGACTGAGCGTTCTTTATTTTTGTCCCTGCAGTCACTGATCTTGCCCTGGAGAGTGAGTTCTGGTTTCATTCCGCAGCTGACGCCCGGACGGCCTTTAGCATCCGCCAGGGTCTTCACATTGCGTTCACTGCCTTCATCGTCCTTATCTCTCAGGGGAATCGAGCGGATTTCGTCCCTCTGAATACTGGAGTCGAGAAGATAGGCCACCGCATCCCGGGAGGACATAACAGTTTGATTATTATCCCGGTGGAGGTGGGCGGGAGTTCCGGAGTCGGCCGTGATGAATTCGCCAGGTTGCTTTTTATCTGCGGTTGACCTTCGGCCCTTGCCGTAGTCTTCCCCACAGCTCAAAAGTAATGGAAGAAGGAGAGTCGAAATAAGAGCTAATTTCATAGGTAAATTCCCGATATAAATGAATCTTTTTTCTCATAAATTCTAAATCCCGACTCTCGAAGTGTAAAATTTACCGATTAAACTTATCCCGTAAACCTGTTGTTTTCACAAAGACTCAGAACTGCTATCATCCGGCCCCATGACGACACTCTTAATGAACTCAATCTACCGGGCCACCGAAGGTGAAGGAATCCATATAGGAACTCCTCAGATCTTCGTGCGCTTTCAAGGGTGTCATATCGGATGTTTAAACTGCGACAGCAAAGAAACCTGGGAATTTGACCCGGGATTTTCCATGCATCTTGATGAAGTGATGGAGAAGGTCGAAACACTTTCTCAAAATATCATCAAACGGGTTTCCATCACCGGCGGTGATCCTCTTCACCCTTCCCATGGACCGGCCCTGATGGCCCTTATCCGGGAACTCAAGAACCGAAACTACACCATTAATATCGAAGCGGCAGGGACGCGGATTGTGCCTGAGGTCTTTGATCTCGTGGATTTTATCTCCTATGATTACAAGACCCCATCAACGGGTGTCCGGACTTCACTGGAACTTTTAAAAAAATTCATCACAAATTATCCGGGCAAAGGTCAGGTGAAGGCAGTGGTGGCAGATAAGAAGGATTTCGAATCCGTCTATGAGGCCTATCACTATATCCGTCAGTCTGATATGGGGATGATGCCCTGGTGTCTTACACCCTGCTACGAGCCGGATGAGAAGTTTCCGATGAATCGGTTTCAGCACATCATTCGTTTAAATGAGAGCTTCGGGCTTCCGTTTCGCGTGATCGGTCAGCAGCACAAATGGGTCTACGGCGCTGACGAAAAACAGGTCTAGTTCTTTATTATCCGATAAGACAGATAGCCCCAACCCAGAAGAAAGAGCCCGCCTCCGATAGGAACGATCATGGCAAAGACCTTCATGCCGGTTGTGGCGTAGAGATAGCAGTTTCCGCTGAAAAGAAGAATTCCTGCCAAAAAGGCCGAACGGACAAGACTCAGTGAAAGGGCAGGAGTCATCTGCTGAAGAAGACCCACGAGAAAAATACCGATGGCGTGGTAAAAGTGATAGCGCACGCCAGTTTCAAAAGTGACGAGCTTCTCCGGACTAACCATGGCCTTTAGACCGTGGGCCCCAAACGCGCCGATAACGACTCCGAGAAAGAGTAGAAGGGAAGCAATGAGAAGAGATCTTTTAGCCTGGGGTTGTAAAGTCACGCAAGAAATCCTTTTTAGCAAATGGATAGGTATTGAAAGTCCCCTGACCCATGGCCACGAGTTCATTAGAATTTTTTAAGCGAATTTCACCATGAGAAATAATGAGGCTCTTTCCCCTGTGAACGACCTCTCCTGAACCTTCGATCACATCCCCGAGTTTAACCGGACGGATGTAGTTGATCTTAAATTCTACAGTCGAGGTGAGATTGGAATGGATCACTGATTCTGAGAGGGCCGAGAGACCGAGCACACAATCCATAAAGCCCGCGATCACCGCCCCGTGGGCGGTCTGAGGAGAACTCAAATGCTTTTCGAGAATCTTCATCCGGTAAGTGATCTTTCCGGGGGAGTGGATTTCAAAGTCCAGACCATTATCTTCATCAAAACGATTGATCTTTTTAAAGAGCTGAATGAATTGATCCAGGGAAAAGGTATCCATGATTTTATCCTAGGCTCAGGGGGCCGGGAGGTATAGTCCCTTCGCAGAATTTGACTCCACACCCTTACGGATAGTGAGAGATTTCCCTGACTCATGCCCAAGAGAATGGGCCTTGCCGTCAATAGAGCTCGAAGATGTGGAAGAGGAGAGTCGCCGGTAGATGCGCGCAACTTTCTGATCGAGTTCTCCCTCGATCACCCGGAGGGCCTTCTTATCCACATCAGAGAATTTTTCTTTCATTGATTTCATCTTGGTATCAAAGCCTGAGGCCACACCGAGATAAAAAGAATTACGTGCTCTTAAGCCCTGAAGGCGAAATTCCTTTTTGGCCTTTTCCCAGAGCTCATCGAGCTCCCGGTCCAGGAAACTTGCCACATAGCGGGCAAGCTCAACATTTGTTTTTGTTCCGGAAACTTCGAGACAGCAAACACC
>CAZPFM010000268.1:0-4326 GCA_964585845.1 uncultured Bacteriovorax sp. | reverse complement strand
CTTTCAGACGGGATTCAGTCTGGCCCAGATTGGAGAATTCTCCTTTATCATCGCCACCCTTGGTCTCTCCCTTAAAGTTACCAGTGAATTTCTCTACCCTCTGGCGGTTGTGGTGTCAGTCATCACTACTTTTACAACTCCCTATCTTGTGCGACTCTCAGGACCTCTTGCCGACCGGGTGGAGCGACTTCTTCCTCAAAAACTCACAGACCTCATTCACCGCTACTCTTCTCAGGCCCAGGAGATCTCAGTCTCCACGAGTGCTCAGAATGAGCTCAGAAAGTTTGCCTACAAATTCATTCTTCTCTCTGTCATTATCGTGGGTATAACCCTTCTTGTTCGAAACTATGCTTTCCCTATTCTCAAAGAAAATTTTGACTCCAGAAAACTTGCCGCAAGTTTTACCTTTGGTCTGAGCGTCCTTTTGAGTGGTCCTTTCTACTGGTCACTATATAAATCAGAAAGCGCTCTCGCAGTGAAAACCGGTTCAAGATTTAATTTCCTATCCCTCGCTCTTAATCTTTTAAGGCTCCTTCTCTGCCTCACTCTCTTTGTTTTCCAGTTCACGGTGTTTCTTCCTGGTCCCTACGCTGTTCTCATCATTCTGGCCGTGGGTGCGTTCGGATACTGGAAGTTTCCTCATCATCTGGCAGGAGCTTCCGACTGGCTGGAAGGGAATTTTGTCCGAAATCTCCAGGGTCATCAGATTAAGGCCAAGTCCTTTCATCTTCTTCCCTGGGAAGCTCACATGGCGACCTATGAAATTCCGCAGAATGCGGTCTATCTCGGGATGACCTTGGAGTCATTAAAGGTACGGGAGAAGTTTGGTGTTTCCGTGGTGCTTATCGAAAGAGGAACAAGTCTCATCAAAGCGCCTTCTCGAGATGAGAGACTCTTTCCCTTCGATAAAATCTCAGTCATCGGCGACGATGAGCAGCTCTTAAAATTTAAAGGTTTCATCGATTCAACTGAGGAAACTTCTGAAGAAGAGGCATCATCCATAGACTATGGGCTCAGAGGGTGTCTTCTCTCAGAGGAGTCACGTTTTGTGGGAAAAACTATTCGGGATTCCGGGATCAGGGAAGCCGCCGATGGACTTGTGGTTGGGCTTGAGAGAGGAGATAAACGACTACTCAATCCTCATTCAAATATGAAGCTTGAGGCCGGAGATCTCCTCTGGATCGTTGGAGATAAAGAAAAGCTCAAAGAGCTCTTCTAGGCTTCGCGGATAACGTACTTATCCTTCCCTTCATCCACCATTTCTTTAAGTTCTTTTCCGACCTTAAAGAATGGAACCTTCTTCGGAGACACCTTCACGACTTTTCCAGTCTTCGGGTTTCTTCCTTCGTAGGCCTTGTAGTTTCGGTTAGCAAAAGATCCGAAGCCTCGGATTTCAATCCGCTCATCATCAAAGAGGGCCTGAATCATACTGTCAAAACAGATGTTCACGATCTTCTCGGCCTGGTGGTGAGGAAGGTTGGCTTGCTTTTCAATCACAGCAATGAGATCAGCTTTTGTCATTATCGTCTCCCTTGAAACGGAAATAGTAATTTTGAAGGCTTATCGGAAGCCTGATTGAAAATCTTTACACCCGGATTTTTTCGGGAAAAATCCTCTAAACTGGCAAGATTTCAAGGCAGTCTGAGTGATCGGCGCGGTCTCTCTTCTCTACTAAACTACTGAAATTCTACTGATCCGGCGATCTCCCCCTCTCTCCTCTTGGCGAGGAGTACAATCAGCTTAAAGTTCGTCGAGTTTTCATCGATAAGTATTTGAGGTTATGGATATGGACTCTCAATTCACAAAATCGTCAGGGATGATTCTCATGCTTTTCATGAGTCTCCTCTTTGCTTCCTGCCAGGACACTATTCCTAACCGTGCCACTATCAGTAAGGGCAAAAGCACCATTGAAGTTCCCAAATGTAATGAAAATGAAAAACTCATTGAGGCCACGGAAACAGAACCTGCTTTCTGTGAACCGCTCGAACCCACTCGCCCAGATCTAGCAATCTCCTTTAAGGCCGACTACTGCGCCTGTAAAGACGGTAAGGCCGTGAGCTATGGGAATTGTGCGAGCTTTTGCTCCACTAAGGGCACAGGCGGAGCGGAACAACTTTTTGCAAATTTTGATGTGACCGCAGATATCAGTCTGACCGGACTTAAAAACGTTGCCGGCTGGTGTAATACCATCATCTCCGCCACGGCCGCGAACCCTGAATGCGTGATTGAGGCCAAAGACAGTAACAACAATATCCTCCGGGCCCCAGTAATAACTTACCCTAGTGGAAACTCTATCGTCGCAGATGTCACAAGCCTCGCTCAGGATGAAACCTATGTTCTTACTCTGGTAGAAGTCTCCAGTGGTGCTAGATCCAAGCCCGTTCAAATCCTTAAGCCAAGTCAGGAAACTCCCCTCTCGCTTCTGGGTCCGCTTAAGATTGCGCCTATTTCTCAGTACTCCTGTGTGATCCGCCAATTCTCTCTTGATCCTCAGACACAGGATCCTTTCTACGAGAAGGCTTACCGGGTTCATTTCTACTTCCTTCCGCGGCTTCGTCCTTCTAAAGTCGATGCCAGCACCATCTTCTGTCATGACATCGTTAAGTACGGAACCGCAGATGAGGAAGGCCGGGAGCGCTTTGAGGAGATTCCAGGAGTCTTCAATCTCTGGGACACCAGCGACCCACGCTTCTTCGATAATAACGGTAACGGTAACGATGACATCAACGAGGTCATCGCTCAGAAAGTTCAGAATTTCGGCGGGGGAACTCTCACGGCCGGAAGTAAGTTCTTTATCAAGTTCTCCTGGCCGGGATCACCGACCTTAAGTGATGAGGCCGGAAACTCTTCCAGTACCAGTAGTACTCAACCTATTGGCCATTACATGGCCCCATGGATTGATCAGCAGAATCAGTTTAAGTCTTTCTGCTTAAATTCATCTCATTACAATAGCACCAGTGCCCTCTTTAAGGCCTTCCGGGACATTGTGGGAGTGGACACTGAAGGTCTCTACGTAGGCGAAAAATCTCCAGAAACAGTCTTCAGCTCCAATGGTCAAGTCATCGGAACCGGGGTCAAGGATTACATCTTAATCCGTGAATCAGACCTTAAGGCCGTATGGTATTACATGAATAACGGAGTCCCGACCGCACCCACAGATGACAATGTGGCCAATGTGGCGGTTTACTTCAACTATCCTCTTAACAAGGCTTCTCCCTTCATCAAGACCTCTACTCAGAGAATCTATCGGGTTCGAGGCGCCTCAGAGCTCTCTAATACGGCCACCAACACATCCCAACCGACGGGAACATCCTCACCCTATCCTCCCCATGACCGGAAGATTGGCTGTATCCCGAAACTTTAAATTTAAAAAAGATGACTGGTAATGACCTTCACAGTGGGCCCCGCTTCGGCCTGGAAGGTGTAGTAGAAAAAACCCATGCTGAAGATCATGAAGATAAGACTCACTAGCAGAGAAAGCGGAATTCTTTTATAAAACGGAATCGTCTTGGGGATGAACTTTCTCTTGAGAAAGAAAAGAGCAATCATCATGGCCAGGATAATGTAGCCGTATCTTTTTAGATCATTTTTTCTCTTGAGGATCTGAAGCATGGATGGAAAGGCATCAGGGTCACGGAGAAGATCAACGAAGATTTCCAGGACCTTCGGAAAGCGTTTAAAAAATTTCTCCAGGGGATGACCTTGAAATTTTTGAAGGACTGTTTCCCTCACCAGATCCCGGGGCTGATTTTTCAGGTGATTCTCTTTGAAAACTCGGGTGAAAATCGGAATCACCTTTTCATCGAGAAAGATCTCAGGGGAAATGTTTTCGTGGCCGAGCTTTTTTAATTCTGCGACCGGATCAAAGACCTCATCCGGAACAATTGCTCCGATCTCTTCAAATTTTTTCGCTCGATCTTTTCTCTGTTGCTCGAGCTCATTAAGCATCGCCTCATCGGAATCAGGGTCGACAACCGGAGCCTCCCCTGCCTTCGCTTCAGAATCAGTTTGAGGAACCTGATAGATCTCCACACTTCCTTGTCCGAAAACGGACAAGGAAATGAGAAGAAGTAATAAGTAAGGAAGGAGGCGCATGCCTAGGCTTTAGAAGAGAGTCTTTCAGTAAGGACGGTCATCGGAACGGCGATGAAAACACTGGAATAGGTACCGATTAGAATACCGAAGGACATGGCAAAGAAGAAGTCATGAATAACCGGACCACCCACGAAGTACATCACTAGTGTGACGGCCAGGGTTGTTCCGGAAGTCATGATCGTTCTCGACATGGTTTCATGAATCGCCTGGTTAATACTCTGAGAAAGCGGA
>CAZPFM010000267.1:0-4341 GCA_964585845.1 uncultured Bacteriovorax sp. | reverse complement strand
GGATCAGAGGAGGATTGGTCATTTATTGATCTTTTCCCATTCTTTGAGACAAAAAAAGCGGTCAAGTTTAAGTTCTTTCCAGGGAAAATCCAGGATGATGTCCCGGGCGGGGTGGCGATTGATCCCGGCAGCCACACACGACTTACACAGGGTCAGGGTGTAGTACTTACGGTAAAATTTGTAGAGAGCACTTCGTTGAGTCTCCTTATCTTTTTCACTGACTCCTTCTAAAGCACGGGCGAGTTTGCGGGCATGGGAGGTAACGATATCAGAGAGCTTCTTTGTTTCTTTATTTTCCGGGTCAAGTCCCCAGTCTTCAGGAATTTGCATGTCCTAAAACCTCATCGAAAATGTGGGCGGCCCCTCCATTGACTGCACCTTTCTCTGCGGACAATGTGGCCGAAAAAATCTTAATCTTGCCACGAAGAGAGTAGTGCACCTTTTCCTCAAACTTCTCCAGGATCACCTCATTGAATGCAGTTCCAAGCTTAGAGACTCCTCCACCGATAACAAAGGCCTCTGGTCCCAGGAGGCAAGCGATACTCACAAGTCCCAGGGAGAGTTCCTCAGCGATGGTGTGAATGATGGTTTCGGCACGGTGATCTTTAGCGTGAAAGTTCTGACCAAGCTTTTCTATGGTGAGGTGCTCACCGGTCAGTTCAAAGATAGTCTGCTTTATTCCTTTGGCCGAAAGATAACTTTCCAGGTGGTTCATTCCTCCACAGGAGCATATTCTCTGCTTGGTATGAGGAATGATCATGTGTCCGGCCTCGGCACCAAGAGCTTCATGACCCCGGTAGAGTCGGTTATTTAAAATAAGTCCGCCGCCCACACCAGTTCCAAGTGTGATCAGCACAAAGTCTGAGAGTTCTTTTCCTACACCCCATTTCTTCTCACCCACGGCGGCCAGATTGGCATCGTTTTCGATGACTGCTGGTATACCAAAGAAGGCTTCAAAATGGGACTTAAGGGGGACGTTCTTCCAACCCAGGTTGGGAGCATCGGAGATCATCCCGGTAAAATAATTTGCCATAGGAGCACCGGCCCCTACGCCGATGATCCTCTCATCTCCGCGCTTCATCTTTAGTTCGGTATCAATCAGGTGAAAGGCTTCGTAAGCTAGATTGTGAATGAAAGCTTCCGGTGAGATTTCCTTATCCGTACTTATGGAACGGAAGGCCAGAAGTTCTCCGGCCTTGTTAAAGAACCCGATCTTCGTATTTGTTCCACCGATATCTATGCCGAAGGCAAATTGGTCACGCATCATAATAGTCAAAAGCTATCATGAAAGAGTTTATTTCGGCTATAATACCAGAGTCGATGCCGCGTATGGCGAGAAGGGTCATTTCATGAAACCGGTTAAACTTAACCAATTATTATTTCATCCTAAGACACCCTGCCTTAGTTTCTATCACTTGCCTCTGAAGACTTCAGAGGAAGAAGTGGCCCTTGAATCATTCTTTGAAGAAATGCTCATGCAGCTCACTTCCCAGGGCCTTGAATCTTTGGGAGATCTTTTTTTAAGGTCAAAATCCCAGGTAAAAAAAGTCATGACCTCCCAGAGAAATACCTCCCATGGCTTTTTTTTCTCCCAGGATCTGCAGGGCTTCATCACCCTGGAGGATCTCTTTGAGAATTTCTCCATGGTGGGGCAGAGCTTTCACGTGCGACCCCTGCTTGAGCAGATGTTTCTTCATCCGGAGTTCTACATCGTCAATGTCTCTCTTCATGATGTGAATATCTACCACTCCGACTTTAATCATGTAGAAATCATCCGGCACTACGAATTCGACGATATGCCAAAAGAAGAAGGGCTTCTTCTCTACAGTCCCAAGAGCATGGGTCTACTTCCTTATAAAACCAGAAGTGCCATTAAGTCTCTATCTAAGAAAGTGGCCGAGGATCTTCAGTCTCGACCCCTTCCCATTGTCATCACCGGTCTTGATGAAATTAAGCGTCTTTTTCTACTCTCCTTTGATCATCCTTCTGGTGTCATGAGTATGGATTTTGATTTCTTTGAGAAAAACTGCTCTGAGATCCGGGAAAAGTGCCGTTTGATGAGGCCTGCGGTCCTTGATTACTATTCCTCACAGTTCAAACTTCGACTCACCAGAATGATGAAGTCAAAGAATCTTCTTCGGGAGCTGGATAGAATTATTGCGGCCATAATCAAAGATGAAGTCACAACTCTTATTCTCCCGGTAGAGAAAAAGCTTTGGGGAAAGATTGATCTCTCAAATGGGGAGTTTGAGGTTCACAAGAAAATTCAAAAGAAGGATCCGTCTGTCGATATCTTAAATGAGCTGGCCGAAGAAGTGATTAAAAACGGAGGGAGAATTCAATTTCTTAATCCGCACTTCTTCCCGGAAAATACGGATGTCCTGGCAATAACCAAAGGCTATCTATGAAAATCATGAGTTTTAGAAATCAAAAACCAGACTTAGGTGAAGGATTCTATGCCTCCCACAATGTGACAATCATCGGTGCTGCGAAAATGGGTAAGAATGTGAATGTTTGGTTTAATTCCGTTATCCGTGCAGATGTGAACACAATTGAAGTGGGGGATAATACCAATATTCAGGATATGTGTATGCTCCATGTAACCGAGGAGACGGCCGTGAAGGTAGGTAAAAATACTTCTTTAGGTCATAATGTGGTTCTTCATGGGTGCAGGGTGGGGGATGGATGTCTCATAGGAATGGGGACCATTATCCTGGATGGTGCCGAAATCGGGGATAACTGTCTTGTGGCAGCTGGTTCACTGGTGAGTCCGAATAAGAAATTTCCACCGGGAAGTTTTATCAAGGGTAGACCTGCCCGAGTCGAACGCTCTCTTACGCCAGAAGAGATCCAGCGGGTCGCCAATCACTATAAATCTTATATAGGCTATAAGGATGAGTATCTTGCCATGGAGGATTCATAGCTATTAAGAAAAAAACCTCCCGATTCATCCAGAAGATCCTGGACGACGATCTCTTCTTGCTCTCCTCTTCTGTTTCCTATTATTCGGCCTTAGGCCTTGCTCCCTTTCTTTTAATTGTCCTTGCTATGGCAAGCTTCATAGGCACTGATGCTCGCTCGGTGATCATCGATCACACCCGGGCCACTTTTTCTTTTGAAGTCAGCGAGATCATACGGCTTGTCTTTGTGAACGCTGATGAAGGGCTTCAGGTTACATCTATCTCAGGAATTCTTGGAACCCTTCTCATTTTCTTTACCGCTTCATTAGTCTTTACCCGGTTTCGTTATTCCTTTGATGTTATCTACGGATTTAGGACAGAAGAATTCAAGCGTACCCACTTTGAGGCATTTCTGGATAAGCTCTTTGCCATGCTCTTTGTTTTCCTGGGAGCGCTCCTCCTGGTCGCTTCTCTGGCCCTCATGACCTATGTGGAATTACTCTTTGGCCCGGGGGTAAACGAGCCATTTGTGGCCAAACTCGCTGTCCTTGTCACAAACTTTTTTCTCTATTTCATTTTATTTACGATGCTTCATCATTTTGCTCCTTCCCTTAGACCTCCTATGAAAGACTCACTCTTGATGTCTCTTCTCTCCACGGCATTTTTTATCATTGGGAACATGCTTCTTACCGGTTATCTTAAACAAGTTGCGGCCCAGTCAGTCTACGGCGCTGCAGGTACACTTCTTATCTTTCTTATTTGGGCCTTCTATTCTTCTTTTACGATCTTTCTCTCCGTAGAAGTTTTCCTCTTTTGGAAGCATTGGCACAACGAATCCTGAATTAGGCGAGTCATAATCTTGCGGTGAAATTCAATATCTTCCGCTCTCCTTTCCTCCTATAAATTGGCGGCGTTTATTAAACAAACCTTTATAGGAGAGGTAAACATGCGACCCAATCGAATTTTCATTTTAATGTTTTTCTTGATGGCAACCTTCTTGTCTTTACCGGCACAGGCCGAGAGTCACGGCGGGTGGGCGAAGGTCAGTGGTTACAAGTTTCATGATTTAAATAGTAACGGGATTGATGACGGAGAACCTCGACTCCAGGGTTTCCGTATTTTTCTTAAAAAATGGAATTCAGGAGGAGCTCCTCTTGAAGCGGTTACAGACGGTAACGGAGAATTCAAATTTACTAAACTTCCCCGTGGCGTCTATCAGATCTGTGAGCTCGCTCCTCCTTCATCACCAGTATGGGTTCCTACGACCCCTGAATGCAGAATCGTAAAGTTAAAACATAAGACTGCCCACGTTCATGTCCGCTTCGGTAACAAGCTTGACCGGGATAATGAAGAAACAAGCGGATCCCAGGGGGGGACAGGAGGAACATCTGGAGGCACGACTGGCGGAACGACTGGTGGCACCACTGGTGGAACGACAGGG
>CAZPFM010000266.1:0-4351 GCA_964585845.1 uncultured Bacteriovorax sp. | reverse complement strand
TTGGGGTTCTGCTTGTTGGTACCTCAGCTTTTGGCTTGCTATATCCAATGCAATTAGCTGGGCTTAAGTATATTTCTTCAAGCGTTTCCGCAGCTATCATGCTGACTTCGCCCTTACTGGTTCTAGCTTTTGGAAAAGTTGTTTTGAAGGAGAAGCTGACTCTGAACAAGTGGGCTTCATTGTTCCTGGGGGTAGTGGGCGGCTCGATACTTCTGTTTTCCCACACCAACCTTTCGGCAATCACTTTTTCTTCAGATTTCTTTTTTGGATCATTATTGACTCTTGCTTCTGCATCTTGTTTGGCCATTTCTGTGATTTTGACAAGGAAGTATTCAAAAGATTTCTCAAGCACTTCGCTTACATTTTGGACAATGGCCATTGGCTTTCTGGAACTAACAATCGCGGCATTTATTTTTGAAGAAAATGTTTTGGCCAACCTGACTACAAATGCGAGTGTCATTTCTTGGGTTGCGCTGATCTTTCTAGCATTAGTATGTTCAGCTTTTTGTTTTTTCATTTGGAATGCGGCACTTGCGAAAACATCTCCGCAGGAGATCGCCTCTTCAATGCACATCAAGACTCCCACTGCAGTTTTAATAGGTGTATTAATAGCCAATGAAGTTCTGAGTACACACATTCTTCTAGGCACTACTCTGGTAATGGCAGGAGTATGGCTGTCTCAACAAAATAATTTCCGGAGTGCGAAATGAGAAGTTTTCACCCGGATTTGATTATTGAAGTTACCTCGGCATGCAATAGGTCTTGCTCAGGTTGTTATGCCCCCAATGTCGTTTCAAATAAATCAGCAGAAGAACTTATCAAAGAAGAGCCAGGCTTATTCTTAGATGTTCGCGCTCTGGAAAATGAAATTATTTTTTGGGAACAACGATTGCCAGAAATAATAAGTGTGAGAGGCGGAGAACCGTCATTGCATCCTGAGCTGCCAGCTATTCTGAAATTGCTTAAATACTTTGGGAAACAGGTAGTACTTGAAACACATGGGCGCTGGCTTCTCCCGGAGAGCAGGGAAGACTATAACCTCCTCATACAGGCAGCTGTTGAAAACTCAATTACGATTAAAATCTCATTTGATTCTATGCATGGCCTAAAAGCTGAACAGTTAAAACTCATTACTTCTTTCTTAGATTCTCAAAACTTCGATTTTTTGGTCGCTATTACTGAAGAGACTTTACAGGGATTTTCTGAGACCAAGGCGCTTGCGACATGGATTGAGGACAGTAAGTTCATTTATCAAGAAAAAGCCTCTTCTGCAAAAGACCTCGTGAAACCAGCTCTTGGGGTTATAAGCGTATCAGGGAAACTAAATGGAGAACTAAAATCTAAGCTTGCTTCTGGTTTCGACCTTAAGGAAGCTGTTGGATGAAGCTTTTAACAGTACTTCTTTTAATTCTGTTCTCTACAATGACTTTTGGAGCAACCAAGAAAGTCCATATTGGTTTGGCCTCAAATTTCTCCGAATTAAGTACTGTGAGTTTTAATCCATACGGCGGCTATTTCAGAAATGGAGTTAAACTAGCACTTGAGCATAATTCAAAGCGGCTGGCCGATAAGCAAATTGAAATTGTTCTAAAAGAGTTTGACTATGGAGCAGATGATTTAAATGTTCTAAAAAATGTAAAAGAAGCTGATCGTTCAGGGGTTTCCGCAGTTATCGGTTATAATTATTCATCTAATGCCTTAATGGCCGCCCCTCTGCATGCAAAATTAAAACTTCCCATGCTAAGTCCAAGTGCATCTGCAAATAGGCTTAGTAGCTTTGGAAGATATATTCACCTGGGCTCATTCAGTAATCAATATATGGCCCAAGTCTTAGCAAAGTTCACGGTAGAAGGGCTTAAATCGAAAAAGATTGTAGTTATTCCTGCAGGCAATTGTGCATATTGCACAGATCTAGCCGATACCTTCGAAAAGGAACTAAGCAGATTCGGTGGAACGGTTGTTAAAAGAGTTCTTGTTATACAGGAAGATAAAAACTTTGAATTGGCAGCTCAAAGCTTGAAAGGCCTAGACTTTGACGCCGTATTTATTCCCAATCAGGAATTAACGGCTGCAAGAATAATACTTTCACTCTTGGAAGCAGGAATTAAGAAACCTTTCCTTGGTGCTGATGGGTGGGGAAATGAAGGATCAGAATTCTTTAATGTTTTAAAAGGAAGAAAGTTTGACGGATATTCAGTGACCCACTGGCACCCAGGACTTAAAACTAAATCTTCAATAGACTTCGTAAGCTCATATAAGGGAAGTTTTAAAAATCTACCAAATGACTCTTCAGTTCTTGCCTATGATTTCATGAACTTTTTAATTGAGGCCATACTTTCGACTAAAACCCACGACAGAGAATCAGTAGAAGAAGCTCTACGGAAAATAAAGGTATTTACTGGCGTTACTGGTAAGTACTTGATGAGTCCAAACAAAGCACCTCAAAAAGATATATTAATCCTCAAAACTACTGAAGCTGGGTTTGCAGTTGATCAATCAGTGTCTCTGCATAGAGGACAACGATGAAGTCTACACCAACACTTCGAGACAGGGTCTGGCAAATTTCTATTGGGACTTTTCTCGTAACAATAGTGCTTATGTTTACAAGCTTTACTTTATATTCAATGAAAAAAGCAAAGCTTGCAGAAGAACATGTCATCAATGAATTAAGTAGTAATATTGAAAGCCAGGTGAATCAGTTTTTGCCATCATTTCTTTTACCAGAACAAAAGCAAGGGATTGACCTACTTCTTGAAAGGATAAAGAAGAACGAGGGACTTAAAGAGACAAAAATTGTTAAAGGCCAGTCTGATATCGATTTCCCTTTCTCTCACTGTAAGATTTCTCAGACTGATATCACTACATGCACATCTCAAGACCAGCGTTTAACTGCTGTTGTTGCGCCACTCAGAGAGTCTGATGAGTTATTTGGATATCTATTCAAGTCTAAGGAAAACGTATCTCCAAATTATCTGAAGGAAATTGTTCAAGTGGCTTTTCTCAGTTTAATTGTTCTAGGTGTCGTTTTTGTTGGTATCTATATTTTTATTTCTCGTCTTCTTTCAAGGACACTGCCAACAGCCCTTGATGACTTAGTTTCCTGGATTGAGGCTGATATTAATGGCATGAGGGCCGATAAGATAGATTTGCCGTTTAAAGAGCTAGAAGACCTCAAAATCAAAATCTCTGAAGTGTTAGATCGCTACAATAGCTCACGAGATCAAGCGATTATCGGCCAACTCACTAGCGGCATTATGCATGATATAAAAACTCCACTCCAGTCTATAGTGTCTGCAATGTATTTGGTTGAAGAACAGGAGGCTGGCTCACTCAAACGACTATCAAGACTAGAGAATGCTCATCTTATGAGTAAAACGAATTTGCCGATTATATGCAATATCATTGAAACGACCCTAGACGGAAATAGAAGTATAAAAGTTCAAAAGAATACAGACGACATAGTAAAAACAATCGAAAGTTCCATCAAGCAGAACGAGGAAATGGCGGCCTTCCGAAATGTAGAAATCTTGAAGAAACTCCCATGTGAAAAAATAATTCCACATGATTCGACTCAGTTTATGAGAGTTGTTAATAATCTTGTTAAAAACGCGATTGAAGCAGCAGCTGATTCTAGAGAAAAACGAACCATTCTTATTTCGGCCGAGGAATCTGAATCGGAAATTCGATTATCGGTAGAAGACAGTGGGTGTGGTATTTCAGGGCACCCAGACAAAATATTTAAAGCTTTCAGAACTTCTAAGGCAAGAGGAACGGGCCTTGGTTTAGTAATTACAAAGAAAATTGTAGAGGCTCATGGCGGGAAAATAGTTGCTTCAAAGTCCGCCGAACTCGGCGGCGCACAGATGGTTGTTACGATACCGAATAATAGGACAGAGGCTGTTTTATGAAAAGACTTGGAAAAGTATTAGCACTTGATGATGATAACAGTTGGCTATCTCAAATTCCGTTAATCCTTGAGGATGAATGTGAGGTAACTTCAATTGCCAGTATAGATCAAGGAATTCAGGCGATTCAAGCCAAATTCTACGACGTTATTCTTCTGGATATGAACTTTGAGAATGATCCGCGCAGCGGGATTGATATATTTAGAGTTATACAGGCTGCAGATAAAGGCGCAGACGTAATTGTTATAAGCGGAGAAACAAGGCCAGAAAGATTAATCCAAATTATGAATGCGGGGGTTACATGTTTTTTACCAAAGCCTGTTACCCCTGCAAAAATAAGAGAAGCCGTTCGTAACGCTCTCGAACAACGTGAGATGCGGTTGAGAGCAATAGAAATGCAAGAATCATGCTCTGGAGTTGTACTCATTGGAAAGTCACTTCCAATG
>CAZPFM010000265.1:0-4370 GCA_964585845.1 uncultured Bacteriovorax sp. | reverse complement strand
AGTCTTGCAACTTTATCAGCATGCTATAGAGAAGAAATACCGCTTCTTCTCTTACGGAGACGGGATGCTGATTCTGCGAAGTCCAAACGAGGACGTAAAGTCGGTGCATTCCCTTATCGAACGCTAGAAAGTTAGTTGATTTGAAAGATGCCCTGAGCTAAAAAGGTTCATGGGCATTTTTCAATTACAAGCTAAATCCGGACAGGCACGGGCCGGTCTCATCAACACCGCTCACGGAGTGATCGAAACTCCCATCTTTATGCCTGTGGGAACCCGGGCATCTGTTAAGACTCTCTGGCAAGAAGACTTAGAAGAGATCAAGGCCCAGATTATTCTCGGAAATACTTATCATCTTTATCTCAGACCCGGTCATGAGCTCATCGAGAAAATGGGTGGGCTCCATGATTTTATGTCCTGGCACGGACCGATCCTCACGGACTCCGGCGGCTATCAGGTCTTTTCTCTCTCAGACATCAATAAGCTCACCGAGGAAGGGGTCACCTTTCAATCCCATATTGATGGCTCCAAGCACCTCATCACTCCTGAAAAATCCATGGAGATCCAGCGGGCCTTAGGCTCTGATATCGTCATGGCCTTTGATGAGTGCCCAAAACTTCCGGCCTCAAAAGAAACATTAAAAACCAGTATGGAACTCACCCACCGATGGGCCAAACGGTGCAAATCGGTTGAGCTCAAAGAGCACCAAAATCTCTTCGGCATCATCCAGGGAGGCCTTCATCAGGATCTTCGCACCGAGAGCATGCAGGGATTAATCGATCTTAATTTTGATGGATATGCCTTAGGCGGACTTTCAGTGGGTGAAAAAAATGAAGAGATGGTGGATTTCTGCAAAAGCTTTGTTCCCACCATGCCGGAAGACAAACCCCGCTATCTCATGGGAGTAGGAAAACCTTTGGACGTCTTAAACGGCATCAAGTCTGGTCTTGATATGTTTGACTGCGTGCTTCCAACCCGGAATGCCCGAAATGGTCAGTTTCTTACGACCCATGGCCCTCTTAATATTAAAAAGGCCCGGTTTTTAGAAGATAAGGAAGCACCAGATCCGGAATGCTCTTGCAGAGTCTGTAAGCGTTATTCTCGCTCCTATATCCGACATCTTTTTATGGTCGGGGAATACCTCGCGGGCCAACTTATCAGCTTCCACAATATTCACTTCTATCTCGAAATGGTGCGAGGAGCTCGCGAAGCGATTTTCAACGGCGAGTTTGACGATTTTTACCGGAAATTTTATAACAATTACTCATCAAATCGTTGGGAATAAAAAGGGTTATCATGTTCAATTTTCTGATCTCTAGTGCTCACGCTCAAACTGCTGGCCAGCCGGCACAGTCTCCATTCATCCAGTTCATTCCATTCGTTCTCATTTTTCTTGTGATGTATTTTTTCATGATTCGCCCTCAGAAAAAGAAGCTCGAAGATGAGCAGGCCTTCCTGAGCAAGCTCTCCCACGGCGATGAAGTTTATACGAAATCGGGAATCCTCGGAAAAATCACAGGTATTGCCGATAAGGTTGTTACCCTGGAGCTTGAAGGCGGAACCCGCATGAAAGTTCTTAAAACACATATCGGCGGTTCAACTGCCGGTTTATTCGCGGAAGCAAAGAAGTAATTATGTTTGGATTAGGATTCGGAGAACTCGTACTCATTTTTCTCATTGCTCTGATCTTCATCGGACCAAAGAAGCTCCCTGAACTCGCTAAGGGTCTAGGGCAGGGGATTAAGGAATTTCAAAAGGCGGCCAAGGGTTTGACCGATGAGATTCAAAACTCTGCTGAGCCCGAGAAAAAAGAAGTCCCAAAAGTGGTTGATGCTTCTGCGCAGCATTCCTCTGAGATTCATCCAGTCACTCCAGAAGAAAAAAAAGATACGACTAAGTCTTAAAATTAGGGGCCCTTTGGGCCCCTCTTTCATTGCTCAAAGTAGCTAAATCCCTTAAAATTTATCATTACATAATTCCAAAAACTTAAATCTCGACATGGAGTTTTCAATGGCCAGAGGATGGTGGTTTCGTTTTAGCTTATTAACTTTTCTATTGCTCATTGCCCTTATGGGTGTCGCACCGACGATCTTTGGCTTCAAAGAAGACTCTAGCTTCCCTGTGACTAAGAAGATCAATCTGGGACTCGATCTCCAGGGTGGTCTCTATATGGTTCTGGGAATCGACTTTGAGAAAGTCTACCGGGATGAGATCACAAATTACTCCCGGAAAATGGTGGCAACGTTAAAAGACATCGGTGTTGAGTCAGAGATCGGCACACTCATCAATACCGATCCTCAGGATCCGAAGCACTCGATTGTCATCAGCCGAGCTACCGATCTTGAAGCTGCAAAGGATAAGATCCGCGAGTTCTACAGCTATCCTCTTCGTCTCACTGAAGAAGAAGGAACAACTCTTACTTATGGTATGGGTCGAGACTTCCAGAGAGAGATTGAGGATTCGGCCGTTTCAAAATCCATCGAGGTTATCCGTAACCGTATCGATGAATTCGGTGTGACTGAACCAGAAATCGTTTCTCAGGGGTCTGATCGCATTGTGGTTCAGCTTCCAGGTGTAAAAGATATTGATCGCGCTAAGGAGCTTATCGGGAAAACAGCTAAGCTTGAATTCCGGATGGTGAATGACGAAGTTCCAGGAACTCTTCTTAATGATGTGATGGATAAGGTTAAAAAGGCCGGAATCGAATTTAAAAAGGGTCAGCGATTCTCCGACTACCTGAAAGAGGTTAACACTCTGGTTGCTGCTGATCTTCCGAAAGGATTTGAGATCGCTTTTGCCAAGACCCTGAATAGAGAAAATGAGATCACTAATCTTGAGCCATACCTTCTTGAGAACACTTCTTCTCTAACAGGGGATGAACTTCAGGAAGCCGTTGTCCGCATTGATACACAAAATAATCGTCCTTATGTCGCCATGGACTTTAAGCCAACTGGCGCAAAACTTTTCTCTGACCTCACGGGAAATAACATCGGTAAGCGCATGGCCATCGTTCTTGATGGTAACGTTTATTCGGCTCCGGTGATCAACGAAAGAATTCCAGGCGGATCAGCCCAGATCACGTTGGGCAGAGGGGATTATGAGGCCAATATGCGTGAGGCCCGGGATCTTGCTCTCGTTCTCCGCGCTGGTGCTCTTCCTGTTGAACTTATTTTCGAAGAGCAGCGGGTTGTTGGACCATCTCTTGGAGCAGACGCCATTGAGCGCGCAGAGCTGGCAGCGATCATCGGCTCGTTTGTTGTCTTTGCCTTTATGATCCTCTACTACAAGGTTTCCGGAGTCATTGCTGCACTCACGATTCTCGTCAACGTCATCTTCACTCTCGCTATCCTCATTGGAATTGATGCCACTCTTTCTCTTCCGGGTATCGCGGGGATCGCACTTACAGTCGGGATGGCCGTGGATGGTAACATCATCATCTATGAGAGGATCAGGGAGGAGTTACGACTGGGTCTTTCTCCTATGGAAGCAGTGAAGACTGGTTTTGACAGGGCCTTCTGGACCATCACTGATGCCAACATCACCACCGCTCTGGCGGGACTGTGTCTCTTGAATTTCGGAACTGGTCCAGTTCGTGGGTTTGCCGTCACTCTTTTGATCGGGATCTGCACTACCGTGTACACGTCTTACTTCATGAGCAAGATTCTCTTCGAGCGCTACATGGGTAAGGGATCTAAGAAATCAATTTCTATTTAAGGCTTAAAGGACTAAGACCATGAACACTAAGAATATCGACTTCGTACAACTCTTTAAATACGGCGCCATTATCTCGAGCATCCTCGTTCTCGGAAGCATCCTTCTCTTTAGTTCAAAAGGACTGAACTATGGCGTGGATTTCCGGGGTGGGGTGGAGATCCAGGTGAAATTCACTAATAAAGTGGAAATTGCTGATCTTCGTAAGCAACTCGGCGACGCCAATATTCCTGTTTCCCAGCTTCAGCGTATCGGGCAGGAAGAAGCCAACGAGTATCTTCTCAAGATCCAGTCTGAGAATTCTGACTTAAACCAGATCTCTTCTGACGTGAATAAAACCCTTGGCGAGCAATACGGCGCGGGAAAATTTGAGATCCTGAAAAATGATATCGTTGGACCTAAGGCCGGAGCTCAGCTTCGAACTTCTGCTTTCAAGGCCCTCATGTGGGCCGTCCTTGCCATCATGATCTACCTTGGGCTTCGCTTTGATTACAAGTATGCTCCTGGTGCCATCGCGGCCTTAATCCATGACTCTGTCATCATCATCGGGGTCTTCGTTCTGACCCAAAAAGAGTTCTCCCTTCAGATCGTGGCCGCTCTCCTTGCGATCATCGGTTACTCTGTAAACGATACTGTTGTTATCTATGATCGGGTCCGGGAGA
>CAZPFM010000264.1:0-4384 GCA_964585845.1 uncultured Bacteriovorax sp. | reverse complement strand
TCAGATTGCGCGACTCATGGAAGAGACAGAGACGCCGATGACCCCCCTTCAGATTAAACTTCAGCATGTCGGAAACGGACTTCTTCTTTTTGGAGGAGGGATCGTTCTTCTCATCTTCATCATCGGTCTTCTTCAGGGACGCCCCTTCGTGGAAGTCATGATGTCAGCACTCTCTCTAGCGGTCGCAGCTATTCCTGAAGGGCTTCCCACCGTGGTCACTGTGGCCCTGGTACTCGCCGTGAGGCGCATGTCTCATCGGAAGGCCCTGATACGTAAATTAGATTCGGTGGAAGTTCTTGGATCAACGGATGTGATCTGCACGGATAAAACAGGGACACTCACGACAGGAGTCATGAGTGTCAGAGGAAGTGTCCTTTTGAATGAAGAGGATCAGAGTATCTTTCTGAGGAATCTGATTCTTTGTAACAATGCTTCTCTTGCAGGGGGAAGTTCCGGTGACTCAACAGAGATAGCACTTCTTGAATTTGCCGAGGCTCAAGGTCTCAATGGAGATGAGGTTCGAAAAAATCTTCCTCGGCTCAGGGAATGGCCTTTTGAGAGTGAACGCAAGCGCATGAGTGTTGCCGTAAAAGAGAAAGAGGATCTTATCCTCTATGTGAAAGGAGCTCCCGAAGCCATTCTGGGGCGCTGCCAGCTTGAGCCTCATGAGCGGGAATCTATCCAAAAGTTAATCCTTAGTTATGCGGATCGTGGAATGAGAATTCTCTGCCATGCTCACAGGCGTCTTAAGGAAGATGATCTTAAAAAAACCTCACAGGAAGTAGAGACTGAGCTTCTTTACCTTGGATTCTCGACTTTAGCAGATCCTCCTAGGCAAGAGTCGGCGGAGGCCATAAAGAGCTGCCAGGAAGCAGGTATCCGGGTGATTATGATGACCGGTGATCATGCCCGAACGGCGGCAGCGATTGCAGCTGAGCTAGGGATCATAAAGAGCTCAAAAGAGCGCACCCTTGATGGGCCCGAGCTTGAGGGATTACCCCTGGAGGAAGTGAAAAAACTTGTGCGGGAAGTATCGGTATTCTCACGGGTCTCACCCGCGGATAAGCTTCTCCTGGTATCGGCCCTTCGGAACGATGGGGCGATAGTGGCCATGACAGGTGATGGAGTCAACGATGCCCCTGCCTTGAAACGGGCCGACATCGGTGTCTCCATGGGTAAAAGAGGAACAGAGGTGGCCAGGCAAGCCTCATCCATGGTCCTCACGGATGATAATTTTGCCACCATCGTGGACGCTATCGAAGAGGGAAGAGCTGTGAGTGGAAACATCCGCCGCTCTCTTCAGTATCTTTTGTCGACAAATCTCGCAGAACTCCTTTTCATCCTTTTGAGTATCCTGGGAGGGCTTCCCATCCCACTTCTTCCTGTGAATCTTCTCTGGCTCAATCTTGTAACTGATGGGCTCCCTGCCATCGCTCTGGCAGCTGAAAGAGTTCCTGCGGGATTTCTAAAGAAGAGTAAAAAGCCTAATGCTGAGGTTTTCTTTGACCGAAGTTTTCTTATTGAACTTTTTATTGTGGGGATCATCCTCACAGTGTTTTGTTTTCTGGTTTACACCTATGCTCTAGAAAGATTCAACATCGCTAGTGCCAGAAGTTATGGCTTCTCCTTTCTCACCTACGCCGTTCTCTTTCGCTCTTTATCCAGCAGAAGTGAGCAGACTTCTTATTTCAGGCTTAAGCCGAACTGGTTTCATCTGGCAGCGATTTTAGTTCCTGTTATTTTGCAGGTATTGATTCAGCGTTTTGAGTGGTCCCAGGAGATCTTTAAGATCGCTCCTCTTAGTCATATAGAAAATCTGAGCCTCATGGGTCTGGCTCTTATACCGGTCATGATCTATGAGGTGATAAAATTACGGAGATCCTCATGAAAATTTTCTTTTTCGATACTCATGCCTTTGAAAAGGACTTCTTTTGTCAGAGTCCTCTGGCCCCCAATCATGAGATAACTTTTTTTGAGGGAAGGCTCACAGAAAAATCTGCACCTCTGGCAAAAGGTTTTCCTTGTGTATGCCCTTTTGTGAATGATGATCTCAGTGCACCGGTTCTTAAAGAGCTTCATCAAAATGGAACCCGGTTGATTGCCCTTCGCTCGGCAGGTTTCAATCATGTTGATCTTCACTGTGCCAATGAACTGGGACTTCGGGTGGTGCGAGTTCCGGAGTATTCTCCCTATTCTGTGGCCGAGCACGCCCTGGGACTTCTTCAGTGTCTTAACCGTAAACTGCACCGGGCCTACAACCGGGTCCGGGAGGGGAACTTTAGTCTTGATGGTCTCATGGGATTTGACCTCCATGGGAAAACAGTCGGAGTGATCGGGACAGGACGAATCGGATCGGCCTTCATCAAGATCTGCAAAGGCTTCGGTTGTGAGGTGATTGCCTATGATAAATACCCTGATGAGAATCTCAGTCAGGAGTTGGGCTTCCCCTATGTCTCACTCGAAGAGCTCTATAAGAAATCAAAAATCATCAGTCTCCACATACCTCTCTGTGAAGACACCCATCACCTTATAGAAGAAAAGGCGATCGCTTTGATGCAAGAGGGGGTCTTTCTGATCAACACGAGCCGGGGGGGCCTTGTAGAGACCAAGGCTCTTATCCAGGGCTTAAAGTCAGGAAAGATTGGGGCCGCCGGGCTGGACGTCTATGAAGCCGAAAGTGATTATTTCTTCCGGGATCACTCTTCTGAGACCCTACGGGATGATACCTTGGCACGGCTCATGACCTTTCCCAATGTGATCCTCACAAGTCATCAGGGGTTTTTGACTGAAGAAGCTCTCAGGAGGATTGCAGAGACAACCTTTAGTAATGTGAGCGCCTATGAGAGAGGAGAAATTCTTAGTAATGAAGTCTTGTAAAGATTCTTTTGGCACGGAGCAAAATTAAGGTTATTTCTCTTTATAATAAAAAGAAGTTTGAATATAACTTTTGGGATGAAAAAAACCATTTTTATTCTGGAAGATGATGAGGCCCAGAGATATGTTCTCGAAAAATCTCTTTCCGATCAATCATGTAGAGTCATTCTAACGGCATCTACTCAAGAAGCTATGGATTACCTCCAGAACACAGAGGAGAAGATTGATCTCTTTATTGCTGATATTCTTCTTCCAGGTTTGAACGGTCTTGAGTTCAGAAAATTTCTTCTCTCCTCAGATAACTTCTCCCATATTCCTTTTATCTTTCTTACGGGTCATCTCCGTTATGCTCAGAAAGCCTCTGAGCTCTCTCCCCATCTCGTACTCACTAAACCCATTCATGGGGATGACGTTAAAAAAATCATTACAAATCTTTTCCTCGAAATGGAAGCTTAGGCGACTTCAATTCGATAGCCTTTGCCTCGAACCGTCTGAACCTGAAGATTAAGACATTTTATTTTCTTTCTTAAACTACAGATATGAACATCAATCGTTCGATCTGTTACGCCTTCATCTCCGATTCCGGAAATGATGTCATTTCTTGAATAGACCTTGTCTTGATCCTGAAGAAGAAAGCTGGCAACACCGAATTCTTTCTGTGTCAGTTGGATTTTGTTCCCGTCTCGGCAAAGCATATGCCCCTCAGGAAAAAGCTTAATACCAAAGGCCAGAGAGGACTGAAGGAAACGATAGAGCTTTGAATTTGCATTTTGCAGCTTTAAAAGAAAGTGATCAGGATTAAATGGTTTACTTATATAATCATCTGCTCCAGCTTCGAGACATTGAAGAAGAGACTCTGAGCTATTGTCCCCTGAAAGCATAAAGATGGTAGAAAATTTATCTTTAAATCGCAGAACTTTTACAAGTTCGCTTCCACTAAGACCGGGCAGATTGAGATCGACGAGGTAGGTCTTGGGTTGGTTAGGATCAAAAGATTTAGTTAATAAATAGTCTTCAGCGGTGTTATAAACTTTGGCCACGAATTGATTGAACTCAAGAAAAGACTTTAGTTCCGCTGCGAACTTTTTGTCATCGTCAATAATAATGTATTCGCCCATGCTGATCCTTATACTTTTTTTGTTTGCTGGTTTAATTTATCGAGAAGAATTTGATATTCGCTGAGAAAGGCATTTGATGAATTCGGTACCTTGTTGAGACGCTGAAAACCCTCAGTTAGTCCATTGACCACCACCCTCTCGAGGTCAATGAAATCTGGTTTCCTCAAAAAGTCGAAGGCTCCATACTGGGCCACTTCCATCATAAGTTCCTGACTGCCGTAAGCACTATAGAAAATGAAAGGAACATTTATTCCCTGCTGACGTGATTCTCGAATGAATTCAACTCCGCTCATTACCGGCATAGAAATATCGCATATCACGCAATGGACGACTTCTTTCTGAAGAACCTCAAGTCCTTCTTTACCATTGGAGGCATGAAATATCTCAGAGGC
>CAZPFM010000263.1:0-4388 GCA_964585845.1 uncultured Bacteriovorax sp. | reverse complement strand
TTTGATGGAGAAAAAATTGTCCTGCGACTTCTGGATTCAAGCAATCTTCAGCTTGATATGACAAAGCTTGGTTTTGAACCGAAGCAATTGGAAATTTTTAAAGAAGGGATCTACCGACCATATGGGATGTGTCTTGTGACTGGTCCAACCGGTTCAGGAAAAACGACGACTCTCTATTCGGGCATCGCCGAGCTCAACACCCCTGATAACAATATCTCTACGGCTGAGGATCCTGTCGAATTTAACCTCGAAGGAATTAATCAGGTCAACGTTAAAAAAGAAGTGGGACTCACTTTTGCCACGGCCCTTAAAGCTTTTCTTCGACAGGATCCTGATATCATCATGGTGGGGGAGATCCGGGATCTTGAGGTTGGTGAGATTGCCGTGGAAGCCGCACTTACTGGTCACCTCGTTCTCTCTACTCTTCACACTAACGATGCCCCATCCACAATTACACGACTTTTGAATATGGGGATCGAGCCTTTTCTCGTCGTCGCTGCATTAAACGTCATCGTCGCTCAAAGACTTTGTCGAAAGATTTGCCTGAACTGTCGGGAAGAAAAAAAGGTCACACCGGATGAACTCATTGCCTGTGGATTTGCTCCGGCCTCCGCAGAGAAGATCAAAGTTTATCATGGTAAAGGCTGCGAGATATGTAACAATACTGGGTATAAGGGACGTGTAGCCATCTACGAAGTTCTCCAGGTCACACCAAAAGTAAGAGAACTTATTCTCCGGAATGCCTCATCTGATGACATTAAGAAGCAGGCTATCCGTGATGGAATGAAGACTTTGAGAATGTGTGCCCTTACCAAAGTTGCCCAGGGATTAACAACGCTGGAAGAGGCGGTATCTAACTCCGCTTCCGATCAGCTGTAGGAGCAAGTATGTCAGACCACACAGCGACCAAGACGAATACGGGAGTTGAACAAGGAATTGGGTCTTTACAGATTCAGCAACTTTTTAAAGTCATGGTCGATAATAATGCTTCAGACTTACACATCCGTGTGGGGACTGCTCCCGGTATGAGAATTTCCGGGAGTATCGTGCGGGTCAAGGTGGGATCCCTCACTCCGGATGATACGAAGAGACTGATCTACCAAATCCTTACGGAAAAACAAAAAGCGGAACTTGAAAAAAACCTTGAGCTCGATTTCTCTTTTGGGATTAAAGGTCTCGCCCGTTTCCGTGCCAACGTTTTCTATTCCAAGGGAGCGGTTGCCGGGGTCTTTCGACAGATTCCAAGTCTCATTCCCGATTTTGAAGCCTTGGGTCTTCCGCCGATCTTAATGGAGATGGTAGATGTCTCCAGTGGTCTTTTTCTTGTGACAGGACCCACCGCTTCCGGTAAGTCCACGACTCTTGCTTCCATCATCGATAAATTGAATGCGACATCACCTAGTCATATTATCACGCTGGAAGATCCAATCGAATTCGTCCACCAGCACAAGCTTTCGTTGGTGAATCAACGAGAGGTAGGAGCTGATACTTTAAGTTTCGGCCGTGGGATTAAATCACTTCTTCGTCAGGATCCGGACATCGTTCTCGTCGGAGAGTTACGAGATCCTGAGACGATCGAGGCGGCCCTGACTATCGCTGAAACAGGACACGTGGTCTTTGGAACCCTCCACACCAACTCCACAGTTCAGACCATTAACCGAATCATCAACGTTTTCTCACATGACCAGCAGGAGCAGATACGAACCCTTCTGTCTTTTGTTCTCCAGGGTGTTATTGCTCAGCAACTTTTGCCAAAAATGCCTAAAGGACGCGTGTTGGTTCAGGAAATACTCCGGATCACTCCCGCCATCCGAAACCTGATCCGAGAAGATAAGACTCACCAGATCTATTCACAGATGCAGATCGGTCAGGAAGAGACGGGCATGAATACGATGAACCAACACATTAAAAAACATCTTGATGCCGGTCTTATCAGTTCTGAGACAGCGATGACCTACAGTAATAACCCAGAGGAACTTACGAGGATGCTGGGTCTTGGAGGATCTTCTTCTAGGAAGAAATAAGAGATGGCGAAGTTTAAGTACGTAGGATTCACCATTGACGGCAAGAGAGTGGAAGACGCTATCGAAGCCGAGTCAGCAAAGGAAGCGAAGAAGCTTCTTCGGCGGCAGAATATCCGAGCGACTAAAGTTCAGGCCCCTTCCTTTTTTGAAGTTGATCTCGGTGAAGTTCTTGTAGATAAAGGCCTTACCAGACCTTTTGGCCGCGCTGAACTCATGCGATTCACCCGCCAGCTTGCAATTCTGATTAATGCAGGTGTCCCGATCCTGGAATGTATGGATATTTTGCAAAAGCAGGAACAAAATCCTTCGTTGAGAAAAGTTGTGAAGAGTATCTCCCTTCAAGTAGAAGAGGGAAAAAGTCTTTATGAATCCATGTCTCAACAGCCTGGCTTTGATAAGCTCTATTGTGCTCTCGTAAGAGCGGGTGAGTCTGCTGGTATCTTAGATGGTATTCTTGTGAAGCTTGCAGAGTTCCTTGAAAAAGGAGAAAAGCTTAAGAAACAGGTGAAGTCGGCCCTTACCTATCCCGTGATTGTCGTCGTTGTAGGTATCATTGTTATCTTCGGACTAATGGTCTATGTTGTGCCCCAGTTTGTCGATATCTTAAAGGAAACGAATCAGGAAGTTCCCTGGGTCACTCAAACGGTAATTGATGTCTCGAACTTCTTTCAGAACTATACACTTTTGCTTATTGCCGGTTTGATAGCGGGAACAATTTTCTTTCTAAATTACATCAAGACACGAGATGGAAAGCAGCAGTGGGATCGGATCACCATGAAAGCACCCCTTTTCGGATTGTTGATCATTAAAGGTAATCTTGGTTCTTTTACCCGGACTTTAGCGACGATGCTCTCTGCCGGGGTTCCCATTATTGATTCTCTCGAGATTTGTATTGATACACTCGATAACACTCAAATTGCGAAGGATCTCAAAAAGGTCCGACAGGCCGTTGTGGAAGGGAAGTCGATCACCGAGCCTTTAGGACGGATAAAATACTTCCCCCCGTTGGTTACACAGATGATCAAAGTTGGAGAGTCCACCGGTAATTTGGATCAAATGCTCGTGAAGGTTGCAGACGTCTTTGAAGAAGAGGTTGAAGAGCTTGTTCAAAACCTGACAAAATTAATCGAGCCCATTATTCTCGTCGTTTTAGGTGGGATCATTGGTTTCGTTCTTGTGGCCATGTACCTCCCAATCTTCATGTCTGCGGGTGGGGCAGGTGACGTTTGACAAAATTTATTGGCAGCAGACTCTAAATTTAGTTTGAGTTTTCTCAGGGCTTGTTAAAATAACCCTTAAGAACGTGGAATAAGTTGCCGAATTGTTAACAAAGAAGCACTTCGTCGATAATTGAGTTAGATAAATGTCGACTCATAGTAAAATGGTCATATGAACCGAGGTCCCGTTCGATTCTTAATATCGATTGTGATTGATGGTTCTAAATAACAACCGCCAGTTCTCTTAATGGTCTGGCAAGGAGTAGAAGATGAAAAAGTTTTACCAGTCGCTTAAGCGACAAGATGGATTCACGCTCGTCGAGTTGATGGTGGTCGTGGCCATTATTGGTCTCTTGTCTGCCGTTGCCATCCCGAATTTCAAGAAGTACCAGGCGAAGGCTAAAGTCTCAGAAGCGAAGCTCCAGCTCTCGGCTCTCTACACAGCTGAGCAGGCCTTCTTCTCCGACTTCAACATGTACGCCGGATGTCTTCGTTACATGGGCTATGATCCACAGCCAGAAATTACGAATCGCTATTACGCAGTGGGATTTCCTGCGGCCATTGCTGCCAGAGAAGCAAACGCTCATACTTCGGCCGTAAACTCCGGACTCGTTGCGACAAGCTATCCTGCAGCTGCTGATACGGACGGGCAAATTGGTACTATTGGAAACGCCGATGCCACTTTCTTCGTCGCCGGTAAAGGTCTTGGGGGCTCTATTGTGAACTCGCAGACAGAATTCGTCGCTAACGCTGCTGCAGTCGGTGACGGTCCCGCCTGTGTTCTCGCAGCGGCCGGGAATACGTCTGATGTAGCAGGTGGTTCATGTGTCGGTACCCAAGCCAACAACCTCAACATGACCTTTGTCGCCGCTGCGGTTGGGTACATTTCCGGTGATGGCGCTACCAACACAACAAACTCTGGTTTCGTGATCAACGAAGCGAAGATTATTCGCCAGGTTGTCCAGGGTTACTAGTCAAATCATTTAAAGTTAAACAGAACCCCTGCTACGGCAGGGGTTTTTTATTTCCGGAAAATTTTGTAGGGAACAAAGGGTTCAGAAGCAGTCCATTTTCCGTCCCGGTAGAGATAAGGATTTCCCCGAGCATCCCGCCGATCACATGTCTGATCATTACCATGATTCAGACA
>CAZPFM010000262.1:0-4395 GCA_964585845.1 uncultured Bacteriovorax sp. | reverse complement strand
GAACTCACTTCACTTAACCCTCTCCCAGTGTATGAGCTTCCCGATCGCACCATCGTGCTCGCCCCATCAGCTTCTTTTCTGCCTAAGCGCTGGCCTGTGAATTCTTTTGTAAATCTCGCCAGGAAACTTCTGGAAGAAACTGACTATCACCTCGTGGTCCTCGCAGGTCCTGGAGATAATTTCTGTGACGCTTTTAACGAGATCTCCTCTCCTCGGCTTATTAATCTTCAGGGGAAGACGACGCTAAAAGAATCCATGAGCATCATTTCCCGCTCCGCTGTGTGTGTGGGTAATGATTCAGGTATGAATCATATCGCTGAGGCCTATGGTGTTCCCTGTGTGACTATATTTGGGCCCACGGATCCGCGCTTTGGTTTTGCTCCTCACGGAAATACTTCGGAGTACATCTCCAAAGAACTCTGGTGCAAGCCTTGCTCCACTACGGGAAGTGCCAAGTGTTTCCGTGATCGACTCTACTGCATGGAGATGATCTCCGTGGATGAAGTTTTCACTAAAACGGAACGCATCCTGGGAGGATTAACGCTTGCTCGCTAAAATCCTCCTCTGGGGAGTCTACTTCCCGGTTTTAAAAATTTTATACGCGCTTTTTTTCTGGGTCCCTGAAATCGTTGAGCGCCGTCAGTTTGAAAAAAAGAATAAAAATGAAAAAGGCTGCGAAACCTTTAAGCTTCAGGGGAAGAAGGCCGACTGTTGTTTTGAGTTTTCCTCAGAGGGAGAGTTTCAGCAAGTGGCCAGTCTCATTGAAGACGGTCTTAAGGTCGGTAAAACCTTTGAGCTTGTTTTCTTTTCTCCCAGTGTGGAAAGGGCCATTGTCGATCTTGGTAAAAGGTTTCCGGATCAGATCCGCTACCTTCGTTATCCCTTTCTCACTTTTTTTCCTGGAAATTCATTCTCTGACTGGGTGAGTGCCAAAAAGCTTATTTTGGTTCGTTATGATTTTTTTCCCGAGTTTCTCCTCTGGTCGCTAGATCGATCCCACTCCCTTCATCTTCTTTGGGTGACCTTTAAAAAACTTCGCCTCAAGGGAAAAAAACCGGGATTTTATAAACGCCTTTTTCTTAAACACGCCTCGAGTATTTTTTACGCTTCCAAAGCCGATCTTGATTTCGGAAAAGGTCTGGGCTTTAAGGGAGAGTTCTATGATTTTCGCCTGGAGCAGATCCGTCGCCGGGTGAGTAGCAGGGATGATAAATTTGCGACACTTTTTCCTGGATACCAGGAGCTGCGCTCCCTGCTTGAAAATTATCCAAGAGAGAGACGTCTTATCATTGGTAATGCCTGGCCCAGTGACCTCGCCGTTTTAAAAGAAATTCCTGATAATTATTTTGTTCTGGTTGTTCCTCATAAACTTGATTCCAACATCCTGGAAGAATTTGATGAAGGCCTGGGTGAACTCCGGGGTGATGCAATCCTCACCGATGGCAATCATTTTCCACTCTCCAGCACACTGATCCTGAATAAAAAAGGAGTTCTCTGCGAACTCTATGCTGACTTTGACTTTGCTTATGTGGGCGGAGGATTTGAGGGAAGCATTCATTCCATTCTGGAGCCTCTGGTAGCAGGAGTACCTCGCATCTCCTGCGGACCAGCTCATCATCGCTCAACAGAATATGATCTCGCCCATGGGCTTGGAAGAGTGAGCGAGGTGAAATCCTCTTCAGATTTCCGTGACTGGCTCTCCTCGCAGAATCAATCGGAATCCCAAGCCCAGCTCAGTCTTGTTTTAAATGAATACGACAGTCGAAAAAGGGAAGTCCTCTCATGCTAAAAAACCGCTACGATGAACTCCTCATTGGTCTTAATCTCTCTTCCTTGATCCGGAGTCTAGTCTCCTGCAGGCGTCGTAATTCTGTTCTGCTGATTGATGATCCCCGGTTTCGGGTTCAGCCTTTTTCAAGCCTTTTTCTCTCGGAGCTCGAACTCCGGGCGATCCTCAGGATCGGCGACTCTTTTGATATTCCTGAACTTTGTGACATCCGGAATTTTCTCACCCCGGCCGAAATTCGCCTTAACTTTGGGCCCAAACGCCTTATCCTCGGTAAGGGGCCTCTTTCCAATCTGAGGGAAGTTTTGCGGAAGTTTCCCCAATTGATGAGTGGCCCTGATTTAAAAGAGGTTCTCTCCGCTTCTGATTCGGATTTTGATCCTCAGTTTCTCTCAGAACTTCAGCGCTATGAAGAATCCCTCTTCGATGCTTCCCGAAAAGGGAAGGGTTTGCGTTTTGAACTCCAGGGTCCTTCCTGGCTTAAAAACTTTTTTAAGAACTTTCAGGATTTTCTGAATCAGGATTACACCCAGTCCAAAGATCTTCTTGGTAAATCCTTTCTTCACCTCCTGGGAGTGGTCTGTGAAGAGAAACTAAAAGTAAGACTTGAGCCTCAGGATATTCCTTTTTATTTTTTCAGGCTTCTCTCTCCAGTCTACCGGCTTCAGGATCTCTTCATCACCACCCAGTTAAAGCGCAGGCTGAATCTGAGTGGGGGGGATTTTAAGAGTAGTCCGGTTCAGTACTGGCAACTGGACAATCACCGCTTTGAAAATCTTCTACTCGCTAGCTTTGAAGGAGTCATTTCGGCGAAGAGAGTTCTCTTCTTCTCTCACGTGCCTCAGGATGTTCCTTTTTCTATCGAAGGACCTTTTGATATCTACCGGGAGATCGACATCCTTCCTCAGAGAAGGGCCGTCTCTCCCTATCCCGCAAGCACTCTCTCCTTTATGACCACCCTCGATGATCTGGGTTCCGCTCATCCTTACCGGTCTCTCCTGGAACACGATGAGGGTCCTCAGGGCTACAACTGGCCCTATCCGGAGCTTCCGGGTTCAAAGCCGGAGTTCTACCGTCGCGAATGCGAAAAGAGCTATGAGAGAGATGCTCTTACTCAACCATTTATCATGCGTGAGCCGGTCTTTCAGGAAGGGGTAGGTGTTTGTCTGGATATGCGTAAGAGCCCGGATATGAGGAAATCTCCTGCCCAGGTTCTGGGCAGACTGCCTTTGGAGATTGAGACTCAAAAAAATCCCGTCCAAGGTTTTGAATACTGGGGACCTTTTCGGTATCGCTCCCTTGGGTTTCTCGCCCTCTGCTATGGGGTTGAGGGAAACTAAGTTATACTGGGACTCATGAAAGAACGTGGGCAAACCGCAATTGAATATCTTCTTATCATGGTGGTTGCCGTGGGCCTTGGGATCACCTTTTTTAATAAGATGAAAGATTATTTTCAGAATAATCCAAACAGCTTCATTTCCCGCTCCCTCAATAATTACCGGCGTGTACTAGGTGACCCTCAGGGGCGCTATAAAAGATTTCAGATACCTAAATAAGCTTCCTCAAAACTTCTCTTTTGTAATTTTTACCCGCTTAAGTCTCTACCCCTTTATCCTCTGCCAGCCTCGGTATATGGTGCAGCACAATTGATTAGTGTCCTTTGAGGAGGAGTTATGAAGTTTAATTATCTTGTTGTTTTGGCGATGTCGCTTTCAGTAGCGGGGGCCTACGCTCAGTCGGATGAACAAGTACTCAATTCTGATCCCATTAATGTGGATGGATACTTAGCTGAAAGACCAGCGACGGACCACGAGCTTGAACAGATCAAGTCAGAAATCCGTAAGCAGAAAAATGAAGTTCAGCTCAATAAGCAAAAATCCAAAGGCTTTAAAGAGCTCTCTAAAACCACTGAAAAACTCTCCGAGACTACTGAAGAGTACCTCGATGAAAAGCGCGAAGCGCAGAAAGACATCGCTGAGTACAATAAGAAGATCAAGTGTCTCATGGAAGAAAATCCAGGGAAAGACTGTGACAAGTATGTCCGCGGTCGTCGTCGTGACGAAGTTGTTCAGGAAGTTTCACAGGCCCAGGCCGCTCCGGTTGTTTCAACAGCGGCAGCTCCAGCCCCGGCCCTTGATGGGATGAGTGATGTTCCTTTTGAAACAATCAAAATGGGAGTTGATGCCGGTGTGATCAACTTCACTTCTGAGAACGAAGAACTCCGCGCTGATACCATGGGGATCCGGATCGAGTCCAACATCTCTAAGCGCTTTAGCATGTCAGTAGGGGCGAACTATACCTCTTTCACGACTGAAGATTTCGGTAGCAACATGTTTAACAATATGGGCTGGTACTCAGGGTACAACAACTTCTACGGCAATGGTCGTGAGGTTCAGTACCGAAGCTTCGGTGTTGAATTTGGCGGGAAATTCTTCATCGTCCAGACTGAAAGATTCCGCCCATACGTGGGTGTCGGTGTGGGCTACAACATGGCCAACCTCCGTTACACGCAGAACTCTTCATACTCATCTAATATGTATGGCGTAAACTTCGGGAACGAGCAGTATAAAACAAACTTCGCCACTGGTGCTTTAAGTCTAGGAACTGAA
>CAZPFM010000261.1:0-4413 GCA_964585845.1 uncultured Bacteriovorax sp. | reverse complement strand
AGTGTGTTGGAAAAGATCCCGGCCTGCTCGACGGGCTTTAAGAACCTTGCGGTCGTGGAGCGGAAGTAGGTCTCAAGACGATCGTTATACTGTGCCTGAAGCTCGAGCATCTCATAATAAGAGAGCCCAAAAGCTCCGGAGACCTTCGGAAGATCGAGATAAGTGAATGAGGAGGATTTAAAGCAGCTTCCAACTTCAGAAAAATTCGCCCAGGCAGGAAGTTCGGGCAGAAAGTACTTCTCGACACCGGAAGTCTGGTAGGTGACTTCGTTAATATCTTTTTTGACTTCTCCAGAGCCGCAGCTAATGAGGCTGAGCAGGAGAGAAAAGATTAAAAATCGCATTCTCAATATCCTTCAAGCAATTCAATTCGTTTTCCCAGAATGATTTCTCATTGGGAAGTTTTCCATCGCGGTCAAAGTATCCGGTCTCATCGTTTTGAAGGCCGGTTCGGATCTCAGGCGCCATGAGATTCAAGGTGCCAAGAATCCCATCAACTCCCAGGGTTTTGAGTTCCACCAGGTTATTCTCCGGATGCTTCTTCCCTTCTCTGAACTCTGGCTTCTCCAGAGTGACAAAGAGTCGGTTCTTATCGATAAGCTCATCGATGGCCGTGAGATTATGGCCCGAGAAAAAATTCAGTTGTGGAATGGGTTCAGCGGGGCGAGGCTTTTTCACTTTCACAAAGTCATCGAGCTCTTGCCACTCACGAAGCTTTCCATGAAATTCATCGAAGTCTTTTTGCAGGCGCTCTTCCGCATCTTTAAACAGGGCCTCGAGTTTTTCTTTTGACCCTGGATTAGAATCTTTTAAGAAGGCCGCAAAGGGCTCCTCTTCCGTCGTGATAAGAAACATCCGGTTGCGGGGATCTTCCAGCCATTCTTTGAGAGTGAGAAGAACTTCAGCTGCCAGTGAATCTGAACCTATGAGGGCAAGCTCCCGCTTGCTCTCATCCTGAATCCATCTCTTTGCTCCCTTTAAGGTCTCAAGTCCGGAGATAACTTTTTCCGGATTGGCCCTTTTCTCTCCTAAGGCGCGCCCTGTGGGGGCCAGGGATGAAGAGAGACTTTTTTCCCGCAGATCAATCACAAGATCGAAGTCTTCAAACATCTCGATCTGAGACTTTAAGGATCCAACATGCTCTTCGGAGAGCTTTTTATATATTTCCGGGTCTGTCTCCTTCTGGGTCTCAATGAAGGCTTCAGGATCTACGGAATAGATGATGCGAAAGAGGTCTGAGAAGCGCGAGCTATTCTTAGGAAGCTCTCTCGGAGCGAGAAATCTCTTCGTGACCGATAAAGGCTCATGAATCTTCACCACCTGTGTGGTGGAGAGGAAATCTCTCAGCGGATTAAAGTAATTCTCTTTCCAGTTGTTAAAAGAAAAGGTTTCTGCGTTGTAGGACTTCTCCATGCCTTTGAGTATCCGAAGCCCTGTTTCAGAGATCAGAGCATCATGAGGTAAATGCTCAGATTCAAAGAGCCCCTCATAATAAGAGGACCCGTTACAGAACCAGGTGAGCGAGGCTTCATGCTCGTGGAACCGAAGCGCTGCTTCAAGGGCAATAGGTGAAGAGCCGAGAATGGCCAATTTCATAAAAAACAAGACCTCCAAAAAGAGGTCTTGAGTGTAACAAAAAAATGTTAAGAGATCGACGGATTAGAGGAAATAGACCTTCGACTCGCCCTTATCAAGGCAAGAGAACTCAGCATACTGATAGATGAAGTTCACAAAGCTCTCGAGGGCCTTATAACTTGGAAGAGATGTGTCGAACTCTCCTCCGAGTCTGAGCCAGGCGTCTCCATCCTTATCCACGTATTCAGATGCGTGTCGAACAGTGACCACGGCCGGAAGATAAGTCCCCTTCGTAAAGAAGAGTTTCATGGTGATTTCAGTCCCGGATTTAAACTGATTCTTGGCCTTGAGGGAAAAAGGAAGCTGAAACTGACAGCCATCAGCAGAGATATCCACGAGTTTTACCGGAAAGCCGGAGCCCTGGTCATCTAAGACAGTTTCCACGCCGAGAAATTCCTGGAAAACGACCCGTTCAAATGAGCGGCGCTTCTGCTCAATGGATTCTTTTCTGCGGGCACCAAAATCAACTACTTTTTTATCATCTGACATGATTCGTTCTCCTATTGGAGGACTTATCGGCAGAATGAGAAGATTTGTGAGAAAAAAGAAAGGAGCTTTTTAGAGGACGACCTTCTCTAAAGAATCAATAGCTTGTCCCTGCAAAAACTCCCGGGCGAGGCGCTCAAAATGATCTGTGAGATCAGTGATACACAAGCGAATCTGTCGGCTATCTTTCTCCTGACAAAGAGATTCTAAGAGGCCACTTAAGACCTCTCCACTTTCGATCAGTTTTACCTCGGAACCAAGATAGGCCTGGAGGGCCTTTTTAAGCATAGGGTAATGAGTGCAACCCAGGATCACGGCTTCGGGATTCTGGGATCTCAGGCCCAGAAGATACTTATCAAAGACGGCCTTAGTGATGATCCCTTCAGTCTCCCCTTCTTCCACTAAAGGGACAAAGAGTGGGCAGGAGATCTCTTCAACTTCAATTTTTGGATTAAGCTCTTTCAGTGTTCGGGAATAGGCCTTGGATCGGATGGTGGCCGAGGTTCCCAGAACCGCCACTGACCTTGCTCCCGTCTTCATAACCGCCTGGGCACCGGGCTCAATCACATTGAACAAGGGAATTCCTTCGAAGCTCTCTTCACCGAGAAAAACAGAAGAGGCAGAGTTACAGGCGATAATGATGGCCTTCACGTCCTGATTTTTAAGCCAGCGCATGATCTGAAGACCATAGAGGCGGATTGTTTCCGGAGACTTGTTTCCATAGGGAAGCCTAGCGATGTCCCCTAAGTAAACAAAGGATTCATGAGGAAATCTTTCTGCCAAAGAGCGAAGCACAGTGATGCCCCCAAGACCTGAATCAAAAATTCCTATCGGCTTTTGACTCATTTGGAACTCCGAAAAAAGTCTCTTAATTGTGAGAGTCGATCGAGTTTATCCACAATCCCCCCAGGGAGATTTTCCTGAATAACTTTCTCATTAATCAGAAGCTTTAAAAAATCTTTTTCCCAGATCGGCGGATAATGGGTCTTGGATTTAGCTATCGCTTTTTTCATCGCCTCTTCAAGAGTCATGGGCTTTATCCCCGGGAATTTCTCCTGGGCCTTCTCGCTGCGAACGATAGTGGCGTGTTCAAGGCTCTCCGTGAGTTTGGATCCAATCTGTGAGTGCTCAGGAATCGAATAGTCCAGGGCCCGCATCAGGATGCGAAGATCCACCTGAGGGAGTTTGAGTTTTCGTCGCTTAAGGCCTTTGAGCTGAGAGTAGAGCTCCAGGAGTTCACCGTAATTTTTTTTCCCTACTCCACCGATCTCGATAATCTCGTGCCCCTGAAAGTTATTCTCTAAAGACTCTTCGAGATAGTCCAGAAGATCATCCAGAGCAATGGGCTGACTATTCTTCGAGAGAAGAGGAATTTCGGGAATCACCGGGAAGCGCTCACTTAATGCCTTGATCATTTCAAAAGAGAGAGAGCCCTCCCCCAGAACAATACTCGCCCGGAACTCAGTGAGATTCATCCCACTAGCTCCGAGGATTGCCCCACAGAGCTTTCGGCTGCGAAGATGGGGCGAGAGACTATCATCACCAGGAATGATGCCTCCCAGGTAGATCAGATCCGGTGAGGATTTTCTAACCCAGTGGATGAAGTTCACTGTCGCCATGGCTTCGGCGTACTCAAATGATCCTTTTTCTTCTTTTAGTCCATGAACAAGATAAAATGCTTTATCAACGGCCGGCAATTCAGGCAAAGACTCTGGCTTCAAAAGATCCCCTTTGAGCCAGTGAATACCTTTAATCCTGGGATGATCTTTTCTCACGAGTGCATAGATCTCATGATTTTTATTTTTAAGGCGATCAATGAGATGAGTTCCTACAAAACCATTGGCACCGGTAATAAGTATTTTCATTCTGGAAACCTTTTCTGAGTGAGATAAATCCATTTCAGATGTTCACCAAAGGCGTACATCACGATGATATGAACGATGGCCTGGCTCCAGCGATAGATCCACCAGGGAAGAGCTGGTCTGAACTCATGAAGGGCAGAGATAACATAACGCCTGTTAAGAACTTCTCTGAACTCAAGTCTACCCCTATCCTGAATCCCTGAGAGAAGCCCGCCCACCACATACATGAGCATCCGGTCAGAGGTCGACCGCTCACGACTGATCTCCAGGATGAGGATCTGTATATTCGGGTGAAAGAGATAAAAGATCGCCCGGTCTTCTTCTAGCTTAACCCGTATAAGGGTCGAGAAGAAATGCGGGAGCCAGCGGAAGTATTCATGGGCCGCCCAGTCGGCATCTCTGCCAGGTGGAAGAACCAGACGCTGAATGG
>CAZPFM010000260.1:0-4423 GCA_964585845.1 uncultured Bacteriovorax sp. | reverse complement strand
AAGATGCTGAGGAGTCACTTCAATGGCCACTTCCACGCCACGGGATCTCGCCTCACGGATGAGATTTAACCCTTCCCGGGAGCTATAATGGCAGAGCTTTCCTTTGAGCTTATATTTTTCTATAAGCTTTAAGGCATCTCTTGTGGCCACGACTTCGGCCGAAATAGGTCGGCGAAGATGATGGTGCTGCTCCCCTTTATGGTCTTCGAGAATCTCGGGATCCTCACAATGAAAACTCACCCACTGCCCTTCATACTGAGCAATTGAATTCTCTAGACTCTCCAGATCCTTAAAAAAAAGATCTCCCACAGATGGACCCATATAGGCCTTATAAGGGACAGCTTGTTTCAGAGGTTTGGTTCCGGGACCAATTCCGGCATAAATCCAGATCTCCCCCTGAGCTTTCTCCACAGCAAGGTTCAGTTTCCTTTCGTAGGACTCATCATCAATGGGAGGTGAGGGATTATTGGGCATATCACCGCAGTGGCAGAGACCACCGTTTCGAGCGGCCGCTCTGGCAGAGGTGAAATCCTCTTTGTAATTATTCTTTCCGCTTAAATCTTCCCGGGCATGGATGTGAACATCCCCCATGCCTGCAAATAAAAGACAATCATCATCAAAGTAGAAATCAAGTTCTTCCTGAGGGACGCCGAGGTCCCCCACTTCTTCAATATTTTGACCGAAACGGATCTGTTTTCGCTTGATTTCTTTTGAGGTCACACAGACTGCAGAAAGAACCGGCATTAACTCTCCCGGTGAATCGTCATTGGTGCTCCCTGATCCATCGGCATTGTGATGATCTCATCAATGACCACATGGCGGGGTTGTTCAAGCATGAAAACAATCATGCGGGAAATGTCTTCCGCATGAAGGGGAGTCATCCCCTCGTAAACTTTCTTTGCCTCTTTCTCATCTCCCTTGTAGCGGACGAGAGAAAAATCCGTATCCACCATCCCCGGAGACATCTGCATCACCCGGACATTTCTTCCTGTGAGTTCTTCCCGAAGGGATCGTGTGAAAGCGTGTACTGCGTGTTTTGTGGCCGCATATACTGCTCCACCAATATAGGTGTAGTGACCTGCGATGGAACACAGATTCACGATGTCGCCGGATTTCTGTTCAAGCATCCAGGGAAGAACGGTGTGGACCATCTTAAAGTTTGCCGTGATATTCACATTGATCATCTCTTCGATATCTTCGGCCTTGGAGACTTCGACCTTTTCTCGGCCGAGGGCAAGCCCCGCATTGTTGACGAGGATATCGATGTCCTCTTTAGTTCGACCACTTAAAATCTCTGGAAGTTCCGGGTCTCTTACGTCAGCGACGATGAGATGAACCTTGCAGGCCTTATTTCTTTGTTTAATTTCCCCTTCCACCTGCATGAGGCGATCCCCTCTGCGGGCCAGGAGGAAGAGTTCACAGCCCTTATCCGCGAGATCCAGGGCAAGAGCGCGACCGATGCCAGCGCTGGCACCAGTGATGAGGACTTTTTTATCGGCCAAATTTTCCATTTCGATTCCTGAAAAGAGAAGGGCCCCGAAGGGCCCGTTTCTTTAAGCGTTAAGATTTCTAAGTACGTAGTGAAGGATCCCGGAGTTTTTGTAATACTCAAGCTCGTTAGCGGTGTCGATCCGGCTTTGAAGCTCGATGCTCTCGGTTTTCCCATCCTTTCTTTTGATTTCGGCCGTAAGCTTCGCCTTTGGCTTCATGTCGGTAAGTCCTGTGATGGAGATCACTTCCGATCCATCAAGGCCCAGACTCTTGCGGGTTTGCCCACCTGTGAATTGAAGAGGAATAACACCCATTCCGATGAGGTTTGAGCGGTGAATCCGTTCAAAACTTTCCGTGATGACGGCCTTGATTCCCTGAAGACGTGTCCCCTTTGCGGCCCAGTCACGAGAAGATCCCGTTCCGTATTCTTTACCAGCAACGACGACCAGAGGAATCCCATCTTTTTGATACTTCTGCGAGGCTTCAAAGATCGTCGTCTCTTCACCACTTGGAATATAGGTTGTATAGCCGCCTTCCTTACCGGATTTTACCATTTCGTTTTTGAGACGAATGTTGGCGAAAGTTCCACGGGTCATGACTTCATCATGGCCTCGTCTAGCACCAAACTGGTTAAAGTCTTTAGGAGCAACCCCTCTTTCCACCAGGTACTTTCCGGCCGGAGTTTCCGGCTTAAAGGATCCTGCTGGCGAGATATGGTCTGTTGTGATGGAGTCACCGAAAAGACCCAGGATGTGGGCCCCTTTGATGTCTGAAACTGCAGCTGGATCCTTAGTCATCCCCTTAAAGTAAGGAGGATTATTGATGTAGGTGGACTTTGGATCCCAGTCAAAAGTTTCGCCCTCTGGGGCGGAAACCTTTTGCCAGAATTCATCTCCCTTAAAGACATCTGAATAACGGGACTTAAACATCGCAGGAGTCACCGATTTAGCAATGGCATCCTGGATTTCCTGAGAAGAAGGCCAGATATCCTTTAAGTAAACATCATTGCCCTTAGAATCCTTTGCAATGGGATCCGTGGCCAGATTGATCTTCACATTACCGGCAATGGCGTAGGCCACAACTAGTGGCGGGGAGGCCAGGTAGTTCGCTTTTACATCCGGAGAAACACGACCTTCGAAATTTCTGTTTCCAGAAAGAACGGCCGCAGCAGTGAGATTTCCGTCTTTAATGGCCTTAGAGAGCTCTGGCTTAAGAGGGCCAGAGTTTCCAATACAGGTTGTGCAACCGTAGCCCACGAGGTTAAAGCCAAGCTTATTGAGTTCACTCTGAAGTCCTGCGGCTTCAAGGTAATCGGTGACGACCTTGGATCCCGGAGCAAGGGAAGGTTTCACCCAAGGTTTCCGGGTAAGCCCGAGAGCATTGGCCTTCTTTGCCACAAGTCCTGCGGCAATCAGCACCGAAGGATTGGAAGTATTCGTACATGAGGTAATGGCCGCAATCATCACGTCTCCGTGAGTGATCGTATAGTCGGCCCCATCAACCTTTTGCTTCTGATTCACATCATCAGACTTAACTTTGAAAACAGATTCAGAGACAAGATCAGACTGGAATCCATCAGAAACTTTTGAAAGAGAGATTCTATCCTGAGGACGCTTAGGGCCAGCTAAAGAAGGCTCAACAGTGGAGAGATCCAGCTCGAGGACATCTGTGAAGATCGGATCACGGGAGTCATCTCTCCAAAGACCCTGCTCTTTAGCGTAGGCTTCAACGAGTTGAACGCGCTCTTCTGAGCGGCCTGTGAATCGAAGATACTCGATGGTCTTTTCATCGATCGGGAAGATTCCGCAGGTGGCACCGTATTCAGGGGCCATATTGGAAATGGTGGCCCGGTCGGCAAGAGTGAGATCTTTAAGGCCGGGACCGTAGAACTCAACAAACTTATCAACAACACCTTTCTTCCGGAGCATCTGAGTAACAGTCAAAACCACATCTGTGGCCGTTACACCTTCTTTGATTTTGCCTTTGAGTTTAAAGCCCACAACTTCAGGAATGAGCATCGTGACGGCCTGACCAAGCATCGCCGCTTCTGCTTCGATCCCACCCACACCCCAGCCAAGGACTGAGAGGCCGTTGACCATGGTGGTGTGAGAGTCAGTCCCTACGCAAGTGTCGCAATAGGCGAGAGTCTTACCATCTTCTTCTTTAGTCCAGACAGTCTGGGCAAGATACTCAAGATTCACCTGGTGGCAGATCCCCGTTCCTGGAGGAACAACCCGGAAATTTTCAAACGCTTTTTGTCCCCATTTAAGAAAACGGTATCGCTCTCCGTTTCTCTCATACTCCAGGGCCATATTCTTCTCGAAGGCATCTGGTGAAGCTGAGTAATCCACAATAACCGAGTGATCGATAACGAGATCCACAGGAACGAGAGGATTAATCTTTTGAGGATTTCCTCCCACGTTCTTCATAGCGTCTCGCATGGCCGCAAGATCCACTACCGCCGGAACCCCGGTAAAGTCCTGCATGAGAACCCGGGCCGGATAGTAATTAATCTCTCTGGTTGAGCGCTTATCCTTAGTCCACTGACCCATGGCCTTCACGTCATCAGAGAAAACAGAAAAGCCATCCTCATTGCGAAGAAGGTTCTCCATCAGGACCTTGAGTGAATAAGGTAGGTTAGTGACATCACCAACCCCGGCCTTTTCGGCTTCCTTAAGTGAGAAGAATTCATAGGTCTTGCCGCCGGCCGTGAGGCTTCGTCGGACTTTGAAAGAATCGAGTCTTTTTGTGGACACAGTAAGCTCCCTTCGAAATGGGTGAAATTGAGATGAGTTATTCTAACTCTTTGAGTGAAAACTGACCATGCCTCACTTGGAAAAATTTGCCGTTTTGAGAGTGAGGATTGAGTCCATATAATGCTTCACACAAACACACTCATAGGACCAAGACCAAAATGAAAATGACTCGTGAA
>CAZPFM010000259.1:0-4468 GCA_964585845.1 uncultured Bacteriovorax sp. | reverse complement strand
GTGGAATCACCACCGCGATTCGGGAACCGTCAGGAAGTCGCGCATCGAGACGAGGGTTATCAGAATCAATCACCCGGTTCACAGACTGGGCCACGGCCCGCATGGAGGCCATGAGGGATTCGTTGTCAGCAAACTTATTCGGCACGCGGTAAACGAGACCTTTTCTTTCCACGAAAATTTCGTGAGGTCCGTTCATCATAATCTCCGAAACCGATGGATCCTTTAAGAGGTCTCCGATGGGTGAGAGAAGATTGGCGATGGCGTCTTGAAATACACTACTCATTTATTACCTTAGTACTCCCGGGGCATCCAGACATCCGAAGCGATCTCGCGCTTAGGCTGATGCTTTCTCAGGACCACGATTTTTCCGTCATTTTTTGAACTCGGACAATAGAAGGCGAACTCTCCGGCCTTATCAAAGACCGCCTCCCCTTCAGTAATCTTTCCCTTAGTAGCGGCCATGAAAACTTTATGGGATTCGACGATGACACAGCTTGGGTCTTCTACGGTGGAAGTGATAAAGAACTTCACTTTTTCTCCCTCAAAGACAGAAAGGCTCTTAGGATAATAGCCCTCCTTGGTCACGATGATCGAGATCTCGCGGGTGGGTTTTTCCAGCTTCTTCTCTTCGGCATGGGCCAGAAGAGTTGAAAGTAAAAGAAATGGGAGAAGAAAACGCATGAAGGCCCCTCTTGTTTCTGTAGGGCTTATCGGACATTTCCAGGTGAGATTTTAATTTTAAATCTGAGAACTAGTACCCGAGTGTTTCTATCACGTAATAAGCTGGGGTTTCATAGGGATGGGCCTTCTTCAGAGCATCAATCACCGCTTTGATAGATTCAGTCTCCACAACCATCTCAACTTTTATCTCTTCGACTCTTTCTAATAATTCCTGAGTGCCAAGGTAGGGTTTGCTGCCTTCCAGGGGACGAAACTGACCTTGGCCTCGGGTTTCAAAGCAACAACAATCGTAATTTCCAATCTTTCCTGCCCCAGCCGCAAAAACAGCGGCCTTCACCTCTTCGAGATTTTCTTCGGGGACATAGAAGGCAAAATGAATCATTTTTAACCTCACTCTCTCACTTTCCAACAAATGCTTACACGAATCTATCTGAATAAAAACTTAGTGGACAGTTTTGTCCGGTCAACGAAACAATGACCTTCGCTAAAACATATCTTAACACACGGGTGTTAATTCAGATCACGGAGGATATATGATCAACAAATTTAAAATGACCGCTCTCGTTCTCGGTCTGAGCCTCACAGGAAGCGCCCTGACTTGTTCCATTGATGGAAAAGACGGAATCGTTCCTGAAAACAATCTCAAAATCCCTATGGGTGTAAAATCCGCCAATATGACTGAAGCGGACTTCGACCGAGTTATCGACTCTGTAGAATCTGTTTACGCTCCTATCGTTAGCTCCATGGGTGGAAACCTTAAAGTTGTCCGCAAGTGGTCTGACGGCACTGTTAATGCCTATGCTCAGCAGCAGGGTAATACATGGATGGTCTCTATGTTCGGTGGTCTTGCTCGTCACTCGACTGTGACTGAAGATGGATTCGCTCTCGTTGTTTGTCACGAGATTGGCCACCACATTGGTGGAGCACCTAAGAAAGGCGGATCTGCAGGCGGCGGCTGGTGGGGCGGCTCTTCTGGTGGAAGCAGCTGGGCGTCTAATGAAGGTCAGTCTGACTACTTCGCGACTCTCAAGTGTCTTCGCAAGGTTTTCCTCAATGATGATAACGCTTCCATCATCGCTAAGATGAATGTTCCAGCTTTCGTGACTGATAAGTGTACGAAGTCCACTCGTGGCAATAAAGACGATGCAGCTATCTGTGTTCGTGCCGCTATGGCCGGAAAATCAGTCTCTGATCTCTTCTCTGCTCTCTCAAAGACTCCTGAGACAAAGTTTGATAAGCCAGATTCTAAGGTTGTCAGCGCTACCAATGATTCTCACCCGGCAGCTCAGTGTCGCCTTGATACTTATTTCCAGGGTGCTCTCTGCGAAATCGGTATGAACGAAACTGTGTCACAGACCGATGAAGTAAAAGGCACATGCCACGGCTCACTCGGCCACACCTCTGGTCTTCGCCCACTTTGCTGGTTTAAACCATCTAAGAAGTAATTCTTATCTTAAGGCGGCCTTCGGGTCGCCTTTTTTTTTGCCCACTGAGAAATGACAGGAACGCTCAGGAAAGAAAGAATTCTCCCTCCTTGAATTGATTATGGAGGTGATCATGCCAGGACTTCATTTCTCTCTCTTTCTTCTCTTCACTCTATACACAAATTTCTCTTTTTCCTGCACCGACGGTAAGGGGTTTCTCCCGGAGAATGACTTACGCATTCCTGTGAGTGATAAAAACTCTGGTCTTACTGAAACTCAGTACCACCAGATCATCGATAAGGTTGAAAAGATCTACGCTCCCATCGTAAAAGAGTACGGGGCCCTCTTAAAAATTGACCGTAAGTGGGAGAGCGAAGTCGTTAACGCCGGAACCTACCGGGACGAAGGTGGGTATCACTGGCATATTAATCTCTATGGTGGCTTCCCCAGACATCCGGCCATCACAGAAGATGGCTACGCCCTCGTGATATGCCATGAGCTGGGCCACCACATTGGTGGGGCACCTAAGAAGATCATCAATGGGAAGAGATTCTGGGCTTCAACGGAGGGGCAATCCGATTATTTTGCAACACTCAAGTGTCTGCGAAAGGTTTTTGCGCAAGAAGATAATATCGCTGCCATTGGAAAGATGAAGGTTCCGGAAATTGTTAAAGAAGAGTGTGAGCACTTCCCTACTGATTGGGAGAGGGCCCTCTGTATAAGGACTAGCCTTGCGGGGTTAGCAGTGGCCTCGGTGAACGCCGACTCAAGAAAAGTTCCTGTTCCTGAATTTGAAATCAATGATCCCAAGATCGTGGATTCAACTTATGACGGGCATCCGGTGCCTCAATGCCGCCTTGATACCTATTTTCAGGGATCCGTGTGTGAGGTTCCCTCTTTCCGGAATCTTTCCCAAAACGATGAGGTTTTAAACACCTGCCATGAGACACTCTCTCATTCCCGAGGGCTTCGTCCTTTATGCTGGTATAAATTCGATTGATCTCAAAAAAAAAGGCCGGGATGAACCCGGCCTTCTGAAACTTTGATTTCTTAAGAGAATTACTTCTTCTTAGGAGCTTTCTTCTCGTCACCAGCTTTAGTCACTTTGAAGAGCTCAACTTCGAAGACGAGAGTCGCTCCACCAGGAATCTTCGGTGGGGCACCAGCTTCGCCGTAAGCAAGCTCAGCAGGGATAACGAACTTCGTTTTGCCGCCTTCTTTCATCGTCTGAAGACCTTCTGTCCAGCCCTTGATCACTCGGTTAAGTGGGAAAGAGATGGTCTTACCGCGCTCAACGGAAGAATCGAATACAGTCCCGTCAGTGAGAGTTCCGTGGTAGTGAACTTCAACAGTATCTTCTGGTCCTGGAGTTGCTCCAGTTCCTTCCTTGATGACTTTATAAGCAAGCCCAGACTCAGTCTGAGTAGCTGATTCATCTTTAACGAATTTTTCGATGAAAGCTTTTCCGCTTTCTTTTTCTTTTGCAGCAACTTTATCCATACGAGCTTTGAAGACTTCCTGGATGCGGTTCTGGTAAGTGGCCATTTCAACTTCAGACTTTTCATTCTTAGCGGCCATAGTGACACCCTTGTAAAGGGCCTGAAGCTCTTTATCAGAAAGATTTAAGCGCTGAAGATTTCCACCGAGCATGTATCCCATGGCGTAAAAAGTTTTATCGTCTTCGGACTCAAGCTTGATGTCCTTTGGATCGTTTTTATTACAGCTCGTGAGAACGAGAGCTGAAAGAATGAGGCTTAATAAAACCAAGGTCTTTTTCATGGAGAGAATCCTTTTTTTGTTGTTGAAAACGATAAAAGAATAACGTCATTCCCTTATTTTGCCAATAATTGTGAGGCCCTAGATGATCTCCAGAGGATAAGAATTAGACTCACTGCACCTACTATTGCCATGAGTAATCCCACAGGAAGTTCGGCCCCAGCGATGGGGAAATGGTAGCAAAAAGCATCAATCACCATCAGAATCCCCCCGTTGACCAGGGCACCCAGTAAGAACTCCCCTCGCATGTCCAAACGTGAGAACCAAAGTTTGCGAGCTATGATGGGAAAGATTAGTCCCAGGAAGGCGAAGGCCCCAAAGAGAGTCACAATCACATAGGTCGACAATATGGCAGCGGTGAAGATGAAGTGGAAAAGTGAGCGCTCCTGAGTCCGAAGACCTCTTCCCCATTCATCACCCAGTGAATAAAGATAGATTCTTCTTTCATAGAAGAAATAGAAAACAATCATAATCATTTCAGCGCTGAGGACCCAAATAAAAGATGAGACTTCTGCAAGACGGAAGTGCCCGAACCAAACTTCCAAAGGAAAAGGAAGATTCAGGGCCAGAAAGAAAAACTGCCACAG
>CAZPFM010000258.1:0-4468 GCA_964585845.1 uncultured Bacteriovorax sp. | reverse complement strand
TATGAGATCCCGTTACCAATCCTCATTCTCGTAGGAATCTACGGAGGAATCCTCACGGCTTCGGAAGCGGCGGCCCTGTCGGCCTTCTATGCCCTGGTGGTGAACTGCTTTCTTACCCGGGATCTTTCCCTTTTTCGGGACATCCCGAAGGTGACAACGGAGAGTCTCACACTTGTGGGATCGATTCTTCTGATCCTCTGCTGTGCCTTGGGACTCACCAATTATCTGGTGGATGAAGAGATTCCTATGAAGATTCTAGCGGCCATTGAGGGTCTCATCACCAATCGCTGGGTCTTCCTTCTCCTGCTTAATGTCTTCTTACTCATCGTCGGCTGTCTGATGGACATTTTCTCGGCCATTATCGTGGTGGTTCCCTTGATTCTTCCCATTGCGGAGAAGTTTGGCGTGAACCCCGTTCACCTGGCCATCGTCTTCCTCACAAATCTTGAGATCGGGTACATTACTCCTCCGGTCGGGATCAACCTCTTTATCAGTTCCTTTAGGTTCAACCGTCCCGTAGTGGAATTATACAAAGTGAGTGTGCCTTTTCTATTGCTCATGCTCCTGGCGCTGCTCATAATAACTTATATACCATGGCTCACATTATTTTGGTTCGCTTCCTAATTCTCCTCATTATCCTCGGCAGCAATGCTTCCGCTCGGGAGAGTTTTCTCTTGCAGGGGGACCTTGGGGAAAAGAGACTTGATGAATATCACGAGCGCTATAGCCCCCTCATTTACCGGGACCTCTACCGTGGGAAGATGGCCTTTAAAGATGATCTTTTTTTTCAGAACTACCTGGACATGTATGTCTTCCAGGATGAAAAAGAATACGCTGATTTTCTCGGAGCGGAACTCGCCGCAGGTTTTCTCTGCCCCAACGAAGATCTTTCCCGAAGCTTTGAGGACATTCGTTATTCCTATCGCCTGATCGCTTTGAGCTATCTGATGGAAGCTCAATGGCACAATGAACTCCTGGCCAAGAAATTCGGTTTCAAAAATACCTGTCAGTTTTCTCCGGAGAAGTTTTCTGCAAGTTGCCGACCGCGCTCGGAAGAAATGAAACAATTTATTTCGAATCTCAAAAAGTTTTCTCCTAAAAACTCTGAGAAACTTCCGGAGAGTTATTCATCTTATGACTGGCTTAAATCCTTTAACCGCCAGAATCCGGAACTCATTTCTCATTACCGGTTAAGAGGGGAGTGTCCGGATTGCAATGAGAAAAAGTTTAAACAGGTTCTCAGTAATGATTGTGCTGAGAATGCTGAGCTTATGAATCTGATCTGCAGTGAAAATGATGAGATCTATGGTTTATCCGCCCACCGGGATGCCTATTTCCTCTTGGGACAATCCAATATCATCAATTCCTATAATGAAAAAGGCCAGGCCCTGGGCTGCCTCAGGAGATTTTCGGAAGTCTTTTCGTCCAAAGAGGTCGACTATCCTGCACTGAAGAGTCTTTTTCCTCCCGTTCTTTCTCATCTAAAAAAAGAATACGGAGAGCGCTTCCTTCAAGGGCGGGTCTTTTTCTATGGAGCTGGAAAAGAATTTCGTGAAAAAGGTCTTGCGGATATATTCGTGGAGAAAAAGGATCAACCTGCTCCTGAAAAGCCTAAGCCTCAAATAATCGAAAAGAAGCCGGAAGCTCCTAAGGTCGTGGTGAAGACTCCTGAACCTCAGCCGATGCCTGAACCCAAGCCAGTGCCCGTAAAAAAGAAAGAAATCCCGGTTCCGATTAAGAGTGCTTTCCTTCAGGCCGCAGAAGTGAGGGATTCAGGAAATCTTTCACGGGTTGATGTAGATATGATGAAACTCAAATATGACCATGTCTTTTCTCTTCACATGATCAATAGTATCTCTGAGCGCCTGAAGACTTTTATGACTCAGTCTGCTCTGCAGGAGATGGTCACATTTGATAAACTGGGAACCAAGGCCGGACCCGTACCTCTTTTGTTCATAAAGTTCATGATCGATATGGAAGAGCATCAGGGACTTTGGAATCTCGTCAATGTCCTTGGAAATCGATTTTATGTGAGTAATGAAATCGATGCTGAGTTTAAGCCTAAGCCAGAATACGTGGAACTCATTAATTCACCATCAACTGATGGTCAGTGGCAGCTGAGAATTCTTAAACCTTATTGATATCAAAGTTTGAATGCCACTCAACCTTAACCACATGGGCCCCTGCTGCTCTTGCGGCCTCAAGCCCGACCGCAGAATCCTCAAAGATCACTGAATCCTCCGGAGAGACTCCAAGTGTTTCCAGTGCCCGAAGATAGGGCCAGGGATGTGGCTTATGGTGAGGACAATCATCGCGGGTGAGTATCAAATCAAATATATCGCTGAGTTTTGCAAGTTCCAGGAGTTCACGGGTAATGATCTTTTCACTGGAGGTCACTAGCGCCAGTCGAAGACCCGTGTTTCTTGCTTCCCGAAGTAGGGCCGCCAGAGCGATGGGAAAATACTGATCAGGGGAGAGGCTTTTGAGGGAGTCGAGAAGGTGATTTGATTTTATCCGGACAAATTCCTCAGCACTCCAATGGTCTGGAAAACCTTCCCAATTTTTAACCACATCATAAACCAGGTGATCGGCCTTCCCCACTAGCAAGGCGTGGATCTCTTTTAAGGGGAGGGGAGGCTTAATCTGATACTCCTCGCCGATTCGAAGAAAGGCCCGGGTATGAAATCCCTCAGTGTCAAAGAGAGTCCCATCCATGTCAAAAAGGAGGGCCCTAAGCCTCGGAAAACGCTCCTGGAGCTCACTTAGCTGGGGAATTCTGTCCATGGTGTATTGCTGAATCATACGCATGGCTCATTCTACGCGGGGAAATCATCGTGGTCAAAACTCAACCGGTGAGGTAAAAGGGGACAAACACATTTCGAGGGCCTATGAACGACGTCACAAAGAGAGATCTTTTAAGCCAGCTCCTTTCGGAGTCCCAGTCTTATAAACGCTTTGAAGACATTGAGAAGCTAGTGGAAAAGGGAGATGACCTCTCCGTCATCCCACTCCAACCCTTATTTGTTTCACTCAAGAATTCTTCGAGTGATCAGATCGCTCAGATCCTGCCTAAACTTTCTCCTGAACAGCGCCAGGGTCTGCGGGACGTGGATATCTGGAAAAAAGACGAACTCGATGCCTCGGAAGCCATGCATTGGCTTGAAGTGTATATGAAAGTTAACGACGACGCCGTTGCTCTCGAATACGTTCAAAGTGAGGACTTTCTTCTCACCTTAAAAAATCAGTTCACCATCTCCACCTTCGACGTCGAAGATCCGATGTACCCTGAACATGATAATTATTTCCTCACCGAGGATAATCTTCTCCTGATTGAATACCCGGAAGATTTTGGCCATGTGAGCGAACTTAAAACCCTCATCCGTCGGCTCTACCATGAGCTTGGGGTTGAGCACGCTTACGCCTTTCTCTTTAAGATGGTGGCCGATTCCTACTCATCGATGGAAGAGGAAAACTACGGGCAAAAACTTGAGCGGCTTCGGGATTATGGCTTCGTGGACTATTACGAAGCCCTGGCGACCAATGCGCATTTTGCTAATCTCTCAGAGATTGAGCGCTTTGTTGATCAGAAGTCCACACTGACTCCGGAAATCGATCAGAACTCCCAGAACCAGAACCTCCATGCCTCTACCCTCATGGTCTATCAGCATGGCATGGATGATATCCGGCGCTCCCTCGAAAGTGTCGGAGATGAGAAGCGGTTTCATTTTCTGCAATTTAATTTCGTCCGTCTCGTCAATTCACGGCTCGCTCTCGAGGATGCCTTAAAGTCGGGCTCCCTTGCGATGAGTAAAGTGGGTGAATCCACCAAGGCTTGCCTCGAATTGGGCTTTGACTTTGTTAATCGTCGAAAGAAAAAAGAAACCTCTCCCTTTTTGGAATTTGATTTCAGTGAACTCTATAAGATTGGCCGAAGCCTTCTTGAGATTGAGAAAAAGGCTTTAAAAAAAGCACTCGCTGCTTCTGATTTTGAAGAAGAAGCTTCTCAGTCATTCCTTGGTGCCTACTGGAACGCTCTCATTGAGAATACCTTTGGAGAAATCACAAAATATAAGTTTGACGGTAGCACAGCGGCCAAGACCGTCTCAGAGATGCAAACCTATGAGCATTGGCAGAGTTCTCTGCAAACCCTCCGTGAAGCTCTGCCTTTTGTTCAGGGCTTTCACCGAAGTCTGGAGAACCTTAAGCGTGAAGAGTTATTGCAGGATAATTTTTATCTTAACTACGCTGTCTCTGACATTGATTTTGAGGCCATCATGATCTCAAGTCTCATCAACTTCCTCGGAGGAAGTCTCTCACCTGAGGCGAGGGGGAAGATGGGCGTCACCCTTCCGGAACTTCGGGACTTTTATGGGAAGTATTTTGTTAAAAATGGTTCGGAATACCTTCTTAAGGGAGAGGGCACAGAGATTGAAGAAGGACTAAAGAATTTCACGGAGAAATTCGGAAT
>CAZPFM010000257.1:0-4470 GCA_964585845.1 uncultured Bacteriovorax sp. | reverse complement strand
AAGTTTCTCATCTCTGAATCCAAAAATGGCCGGGCCGCTAATCTAGAGTCTATCGTCCAGTACGCCACATTGATCTTTGACCAGACTAAGTACTTAATTCTGGCATTCATTCCGCTGCATTTTTTCTTCGGAAGCCAAAGGAAACTCTTGAACTGGCGTTTTCTGGGATTCGTTGGCATCGCCCTGGTAGTTCTTTTTGCCCGTCGAATGGTCGTTCCACAAACTCACCATCCGATGCCATTTGTTGCCTTAATCTTGGTGACCTTCGTTTTTGGCCTCAAAATGCTGCCTCCTTTGAAGTTCAAATACAAAGGATTGGCTCTCTTCATTGTTTCCATTACCGCTCTTTATTTCCTGCGTAATTTCCCACCCGCAGTTATTCATCAAGTGGAATACCAGCTCATTTGTCGGCCGGAAGCAGCAGCAATGCTCAAACATGTAAAGCAACGTCAGAGGAATGGACAAGTCATGCTCGTTCGAGAGCCCTACTTCCCATTCGATTCTTCTAATAACCTCAGCAAGCAAATGTGGGGAGCCTCTCTACAAGATCTTGATCATCATAAAGCGGAACTATTCGGGACTAAACGTAGTTTTGGCGAGCAGTTTGTCCTTGAAGGCCCCCAATACAACATGAACGAGAAGGCCCTCAACTGGTCAGATAAACAGATCTTCTATAAAATGGTTTTAAATGAAGAAACCTTTACTACACCTGCGGGAAGTACTTTTAAAAAGGTACTGGAAGATAAGTGTGGTCTGATGCTTTGGGAAAAAATGAAATGAAAAAAGTCCTTCTGATTGTACCTTGTTACAATGAAGAGTCCAGAATGGACTTCGCAAGCTTTGAGCAAGGGACTGCGGATTGCCGAGCAGCAGGAATAGAAATTACCTATCTGTTTACTAATGACGGCTCAACAGACAGCACCCGAAAAATTCTTGATGAATACTGCTCTCTTAAACCTGAGTCTTATTGCTACCACTTGCCTGAAAATGCCGGCAAAGGGAATGCTATCCAGCAGTGCTACCAAGCAAAGAAGAATGAACTCAATTTCCATAGTTTTGATTGGGTAGGATTTTGGGATGCAGATCTCGCAACTCCTCTCACTGAGATCCCGAAGATGCTCTCCTACTTAAATTACTTTCAGGGCCAGGAAGTTTCAGCGGTCTTTGGCTCCCGCATCTCCCGACTCGGAAGCAGAATCAAGCGACAAATGCATCGGCATTACCTTGGTCGAATCTTTGTAACGATCGTCTCTAATATCTTAGGGGTTAAATGCTATGACTCCCAGTGTGGGGCGAAGCTCTTTACTCCCAATTCTGCTGAAGTAGCTTTCGAAGAGAGTTTCATCAGCCGTTGGATCTTTGATGTGGAAATTCTTCTTCGTTTGAAAGAAGAAAAAATCATCGAATTCCCTCTTTTCTTCTGGGAGGATATTCCGGGTAGCAAAGTAAAAGTTTTTAAAGAGATTGGCCGGGTCGGAGCTGATCTAATGAAAATCCGCAAAAAGTATCTAGGCTAATCGTAAAACTTTGAATTGTACCGATAGAAACTTTCATAGTGAGGAGCTGGTTTCTCAAGAAACTTAAAATGAATACTCTTAGGAGCATTTTCAAAAGTTTTCTCCCCAAATGATCTCACATTCATCAGAACTAATTCTTTGTAGTTTTGAATGCCACCATCTAGGTAGTCACTGATCAGACGAACTGTCGGCATGGAAACGAAAAGAAGGACGACTGCGTATTTCATCCATCTCTTCCAAGGCAAATTTCTTACCCACACGACAGCAAACGGGAAGAAGACCAGGATGTAAGCATGGACAATAACATTCATCGTCCGGGTATTTGGTCTTCTTCCCATGCCCCATAGTGAGGGAGCAAAGGAGATAAAAAAGAGACCCATCAGGGTCAAGAGGATAGAGCGGCGATGCTGAATCCAATCTTCAAGTCGGAGAATTTCTTTGATTCGGCTAAAATTGAACCAAGTGAAAACAATAAGAGGAAGAGTCAAAAATTTAATGGGATCAATAAAGGAGTAAAGAAGAGCATTACTCACCGTACGAATAACATCGTGGCTCTTCTCAAAATATCCAGCTCTAATCGCATTTCCAGGAGACTTAATCATAATGAGAGCGCCAATGAAACTGACTAGCCCAACAAGGATCAGTCCCCTGGAAATTCGCCCATTTTTTTGCCATTGAAAAAAACTAGTCGCACCTAAAGTGTAGATCCAAATCACCATACTCGTTTCATTGCAGCCAATGAGGATAAAAGCCGAGAGGGATGCCAGAGCATATTTTAAAGGAGACCTCTGTTCTGCCCAGAGACATGCAAATGATAGGTTAAAGAAAACGATCGCGACAGTGTAGCTATAGGCACTGGCCAGCCAATATAAACCTTCAGAGATAGTGTGAAAGCCAGTGACCGTCAAAAAAGTAAGAGCAAGACCGAAAAACCACTCTTCGTACTTTCTAAGTCTCGATCCAAAGATCTCTTTTATCAAAAAAACGTAGCTTCCAAAGATCAAGAGCAAGAGAAGAATGGGTAGCAGACGATATTGCCATAAGCTTCCCCACACCAAGGGACTGATAGAGAGAAAAGCCGTTGCCGAGTAGCGGCCGGTCCATTTCATGTATTCTGAGACCTGAGCGCCCCAGTATCCCAGCTCAAAGACTCGGGACGTGTAAGAAAAATCATCGGCCTGAGGAAAAATAAAAATGGATGTAGCCGCAAAGGCCAGAAGAACAAATGACATGATGAAGATCTGAGTTCGTTTAAGCAAAGAGTCTAAGTCTCCAAACCGCCCAAATCGCCTCCCAAATAATCTTCTTACTCATCTTCGACTGCCCTTCCCTTCTCTCAGAGAAAGTAATCGGCACTTCCTGAACCTTTAGACCCTTCTTCCAGGTCTTATAATTAAGTTCAATCTGAAACGAGTAACCATTGGAGAAGATCTTCTCGAGATCAATCTGCCTTAAGGTCGAGGCACGGAAGCATTTAAACCCACCGGTGGCATCCTGCACCTTCATGCCTGTGATGATCTGGGTGTAGATGGATGCAAAATAAGAAAGAAGCAGACGCTTCATAGGCCAGTTCAAAATCCGGATCCCACCAATATAGCGGGAGCCAATGGCAAGATCAGCTGTGCTGCTTACAGCTGCTAAAAGGGCAGCCACATCTTTAGGATCATGAGAAAAATCACAATCCATCTCGAAGACATAATCAAAGCCCATCTCTAAGGCGAATTTAAAGCCCGTGATGTAAGCGGTGCCAAGGCCCAGTTTCCCCTGACGCTCGATGAGGTGGATTTTGGGGAAATCCAGCTGAACTTTTCGCACGATTTCAGCCGTGCCATCGGGGGAACCATCGTCTACAATCAGAATGGAAAGATCAGGATAGAGCCCTTTCAGGGTTCTGAGCATGTTTTCCACATTATCGGATTCATTGTAGGTGGGGATAATCACCACCGCTTTGTCGAAAGGAAGCATGGAGAAATCCTAGCAACAAAGTTTCAGTTCGGAAAATTCTTTTCTTTGATTCCCGGTATTTATAGCCCTCGATAGTCCAGGCAGCTAGAATCCCAGCTTTAAAAATCATATCAAATATGATAGGGTTCAAATGAAGCAGACTAAGTTTTCACCTGATTTTAGTAAATGGCTTGTTCTCCAAGAGTCAAAAGTTGTTGATCGAATTTACGCCCGAATAGGAAGGATAGAGGATTTCAACCACTTTGGAGACGTGAAGCGAATAGACGATGAGATCTCTGAATTACGGTGGAAAAGTGGTCTTCGGGTTTATTTCATGATGATTGAATTTTTCGGCGCCTCATCCGTTTACTTGCTCTGGGGCGGTAACAAAAACTCCCAGAAGAGGGATATCACTTTTGCCAAAAAGCTTGTGAGGAAATATGAAAAAGAAATTTGATCCCAAAGATATGAAACCTGTGAAAATTTCTAAGTCTGCTCTCAAGAAATCCACTTCTTTTGATAAGAGTGGCTTCTTTACTAACCCAGAAAAGGTAGCCGAAGCTATTGCTGAAGCTCTCCTCGAAGGTGACAAGGAAGCTTTCTTCGATATCATCAAGCTTCACCTAAAGTATGTGAATAAAGAAGAGCTTTCACGCAAGTCCAAAGTCCCGATTGCGACCATTCGCCGGATCGCTGCAGGTTCAAACTTTAATATTCACACACTATTCAAGATCACAGAAGCGATCAGCAAAGCCTCCTGATGCCTTCCTTCGATAAAACCTACTGGGACAAAAACTACTCCGACCCCATGAGCATGGACGGCATCGGAAACGCCAAAGAGCACGCCAAATACCTTAAGGCCTTTTTCGCTGTGGAAGGTGTGAACGTGGAGTCCATGATCGACTTTGGCTTCGGCTACGGTCACCTCTTCCGTGCCATGATGAGAACCTTTTTGCCGGAGCGGGCGGTTGGAATCGAGCCCTCCGAATATATCTTTAAAAAGGCAAAG
>CAZPFM010000256.1:0-4477 GCA_964585845.1 uncultured Bacteriovorax sp. | reverse complement strand
CCCTGGGGGCCCGGGTCTCGGTCATCGATCCATTCTGCTCAGAAAAAGGTCTTCATAAAAAATGGCAGGAGCTTAAGCTCAAAGACTTCCGGGCCGTTATCGCCTGCTGCAGTCTCAATCCCACGACAGTGGAAATTTTTGATCATGAATTCTTCGCGAGTGCTCACCCGGAACTCATCTTTATCAATGGTGCTCGTGGAAAGCTCGTCCAGGAAGAGGCCCTGAGAGAATTTCTTCTCTCGCACAATCAAGCCCAGGCCTTTCTCGATGTCTTCCAGGAGGAGCCTTTCACGGAAAAGTGGCATCACTTCCCCCAAGTCTGGAAGACGAGCCACATCGCTGGAGTTCATGCGGATCTGGATCAGGGAATTCTTGATTTTGAATTTTCAGTCGTGAGAGACTTTCTCACTCTGAAGCGCTCTGAGTTTCTAGAAAAATACCATAACGAAAATCTGCAAAATAAGCTTAAGCAAGGAATCCTCATTTGAAAGTCCTCCAAGATTTACTCACTCTTCCTGGAAACGGTGTCTTTACCGTTCACACAGGAAAAGAAAAAAAAGAAAAACTTCTGCGCTCTTACTATGGCACTTCCGATGTCGCTAAGGCCAAACCCCGTTGGGCAAAAGAGCTGGAGAAGCTCTCTTCTGACAAGCCCTGGGTTCTCGGTATTCCCTCTGATAACGGAGGCGGCATTCAGCGCGGGGCCAACTGGGGACCTCTTGTTCTGCGTGAGAAACTCATCCAGGAAAAGGATACTTTTACCGATCTCGGAGATGTCCGGGTTATTCCTCACCTGCTCCATGATAAGTATCTAAATACTGAGACGATCAATCTGTGTCGGAAGGCCCTTTACGGAAAGATCAAGAAACTCCCTGTCTCTCCACTGAGTATCGCCGAAGCTGCACTGGAAGCGCTTTATAAGAAGCATCCGAAAGCCCGCATCCTTGGCTTCGGAGGAGATCACTCCACCAGCTTTCCTCTGGTTAAGGCCTGGCTTCAGAGTAGGAAGAATATAAAAAAATGTGGGATCGTTCATTTTGATGCTCACACTGATCTTCTGGATCGGCGCCTTGGGATTGATTTTTGTTTTGCTACCTGGACTTTCCAGATCCTCCCTTTTTTAAAGTCCAAAGATCAGCTGATCCAGATCGGAATCAGATCCAGCGGAAAGAATAAGTCACACTGGAAGAAGACACTGGGAGTTGATCAAATCTGGGCCAAGGAAGCCATAAAGGCCGGTCCAGAAAAAATCGCCCGCAAGATCATAAAGAATTTTAAAAGTCAGGGTATCGAAGAGCTCTACATCAGTTTTGATATCGATGCTCTCGATCAAAAATTTGCCAGCGCGACGGGGACCCCGGAACCGGATGGTCTCACTCCTCCTTTCTGTTCAGTTCTCATTAAACTCCTTGCCCGGGAATTTACCATCACCGGTGCCGATCTCATGGAGCTAGCGCCATTTGTTCTTCCGGAAGGAGTTCAGGGCCGGGACCAGAAAGGTTCGATTGATGTTGCCGCAGACATGGGAAGAATTCTTCTGGATACTTTAAAATGAGAAGATCCTCCATCTTTCCCCCGGTAACCGAGGCAAATGAAGATGGAATTCTCGCTGTCGGTGGGGACTTTGGGACCGAGATACTACTTGAAGCCTATCAGGGAGGGATTTTTCCCTGGCCCATTTCGGCCGACCTCCCCCTTGCCTGGTTCGCTCCCGATCCCAGAGGTATGATCAAACTCAGTGAACTTCACATCCCCCGAAGCTTTCTCAAATTCGTCAGGAAAACCTCACTTCGAGTCACCTTTAATAAGTCATTCGATGAAGTGATTCTTGGATGCGCGAAGATCTCCCGCAAAAACCAGCCTGGCACCTGGATCACACCTGATCTCATGGAAGGTTTCAGGAATCTCTTCAAACATGGGAAGGCCTATTCAGTGGAGGTCTGGGAGAAAGAAGCACTTGTTGCAGGTCTTTATGGAGTCACGATAGGTGAATTCTGCTCTGGAGAATCCATGTTCACAAAGGTGGATGATGGATCAAAACTCGCCCTCTACTCTCTTTTAAAAAGACTTCAGGAGAGAGGCATTCCATTTCTGGATACGCAGATGGTGACATCGGTGGTGGAAAATTTCGGAGGATGCTACATTCCCCGGAAAGATTTCATGAAGAGTCTAGAGACCCTGGACTGGTCTAAGCCTCGGGAGGAGATTTTCTCTCCGGATCCGGTATCCCTGTAAGAAGTAAGCCTTCTGGGGAAAATTCAACACACAGTCCGCAAGCAATGCATTTGTTTTTTTCGATCTCGATGGATTTCGCAGAAATACGGATGGCATTTGTGGGACACACACCGGGGAGTTCATTTAATTCTTTCCAGTTACTAAGAAGCTGGAGATTTCCGGAGAAGCGCGGGACCGTTTTAAGACGTGGAGAATAGAAAAAATACTGAGGAAGCTTCACCTTTGCCAGTGCCAGAGAAGTGAAAAAGTTTTCATTCCGTAAGAGGTTTCGCATTTTCCTGAAGAGAAGAACTCTCTCAAGGATGTTGGGCGACTTGTAGGATTTTTTACTGAGTATCATTAGCGATCCAGTTCTATGCGGTTAATGCCCAGGCTCTCTATGAGGACGGGAAGCTGAGCTTCCGTAAGCCCATAAGAGAGAGCGTTGAGACCCTGGACCGTACTAAAGCTTGGCGTGAGGATCTTAAGCCGCTGTATCTCTTCCGAGGACTGAAGCTGAACACTGATGCCTAACTCACCGTTAGGAGCTTCAAGGCTCAATGATGAGAAGCCAGAAAACTTATTCATAAAATGAGGCGAAGGATCCACTAAGACATCTCCCAGAGGAAGATTATCCACCACCTGATCGACAATCCGCAGACTCTGGAAGACTTCTTCCATAAGGATGAGGAAGCGATCAAACATCTTTCCTTCAACTCCCACTGGGATATCAAAGTCTACATCTTTATAAAAATAGAATGGATTGGACTTTCGAAGATCGAAGTTAAGTCCTGCTGCCCTTAGAGTTGGGCCTGTAAGAGAATACCGAAGAACAGTTTCGGATGTAATAGCAGGACCACTGAGTTGATCCTGAAAGTCTTTACGGGAGAGAAAGAATTTTCGAAGAAGCAGGAGCATGCTTGTGACATCATCAGACACTCTCTGGTACTGAATCAGCCATCCGTGGGGAGTATCGCAGGTGAGACCGCCGAAAGTGATGGTTCCAAAGCCCTGGCGATGGCCTGTAAGGCTCTCAAAGACCTCAAAGATTTTTTCCCGACAATCAGTGAAGATTTTGGCTTCCTCGTATCCAAGTTTTTCGTTCATTCGCGAAAGAATGGTTAAATGGCTTGCGACTCGGGAGAGCTCAAGGAGAACCATGCGAATCGCCTGGGCCCTCTCAGGGATCACACAGCCGTGGACTTCCTCATAAAGCCTTGCCCAGAGTATTCCCGTGGTGGGAGAGCTCAGGGGATTAATGGAATCAATACTCCGAAGAATCTGCATCGGAGATTTGCTCTCAAAGATTTTCTCAAAACCCAGATGATAGTGCCCAATCTCAACCCGGCCATCAACAGCTTTTTCAGGATCAAAGCAAACCTGCCAGGAGAAATTCCCCAGCGTCTCGGGACTTAAAACGCCAAACTCTTTCCAGCGATAGAACTCTTCCGGGTAAGGAGCTTCCGACCTATTGGGATTAGCGGGTACCTGAGGAAGAGGTTTTGATTGCTGTAGAGGCCATTCCCCTTTTGAGAAATCTTTTCTCATAGGAGCAAGCTTGCAGTTTTCCGGAAGGATGAGGTGAGTCTTTGAGTCACCGAAGCTTAATCCGTACATTTCGGACTGTTCAGCTTCTTTCCATGCGGCGTGAGGATAATAAGAGATAAGACTTGGAACGATCTCTGCTCCATCGGCCAGCACGTGAACATGGATTCGCTGATGATTTTCCATGTTGTGAAACTGATAATTGATTTCAAAGCGGAAGCGCTTATTTTCGCTAAGGTGATCGATCACAACGATATCTGAAAGAATGAAAAAGTTTAAATCCTCCAGAAGAAATTCCACCCAGATCAAAAGCTCAGAGGGACTGATGGTGATATGGAACTGACCTGCGCGCTCATCGATGAGAAGATGACCACCTTCACGAAGAACGTTTGCCGTCTTCTGAAATTCAAGAGCGCTAAACATGAGTAATCCTTCCGCGGATTTCTTCAAGGGTCAGAAGCAAATCCTCCGGGACACTTCCCCAGGGAGGCAAATGAACGATCTTCCAGTTGGGAGAAACGACACTTTCTGCTACAAGGCTCTCCTCGACAAATCCTCTGCGCTCCCCAATCAGGATGAGAGGAATCCCTAAATCCAGATAGGGTCTGAGATTTTCGATGAGCCCTTGAGATTTAGGGCCTACGATCCCATCCCAAACGATGGCATCAGCATCCTGAGGAAGAAGGACTTCTTGTAATTCAAAGTCCAGGGCTTCCCA
>CAZPFM010000255.1:0-4507 GCA_964585845.1 uncultured Bacteriovorax sp. | reverse complement strand
CGGAGGACAGCTCCGGTCACAAGTTGCCAGCCATCGACAAGAACAAAAAGCAAAAGCTTAAACGGCATGGAGACAAGCATCGGTGGCAACATCATCATCCCCATCGCCATAAGGACCGAGGCCACGACCATATCGAGAACGATGAAGGGAATGTAGAGAAGAAATCCAATCTGAAACGCCGTCTTTAACTCTGAGATGATGAAGGCCGGAATGAGAAAATGGGTGGGCACTGAATTCACATCTGCTGGAGCCGCAGTATTGGTTACATCATAGAAAAGACCAATATCAGCTTTTCGCACATGCTGAATCATGAATGCGCGGAGATCTTTTTCAAGACCTTCAAGGGCCTGCATGGCATTGATCTGTTTAGCGTTATAGGGCTTGATGGTGTTTTCATAAATGGACTGCCCGGTGGGCATCATCACGAAAACAGAAAGGAACATGGCAAATCCAATCAGAAGCTGATTGGGTGGCATGTTCTGGGTTCCCAGGGCCTGGCGCATGAATGAGAGCACCACCACGATCCGTGTGAAGGATGTTGTGAGGATAATGATGGCCGGAGCGAGGGTTAAGACTGTGAAGAGGAGAAGAACTTCCATCGTATCAACGAGGTTTGTTCCTCCGCCGAAGTTCATACTGATGCCGGGAAGATTCGTCGTCTGAGCGAGAGCACTCTGGCCGGTCAGAAGAAGGGTGAGAAGAGCGAAGAACTTTTTCAATGGCGGCCTTTAGTGCTAGTTGAACTCGATCGGCTTGAGCTTCTTGGCTTTCTTCTTCAGTTCATCGGAAAACTTCACGATGTCCTTGGCCTTGGCAATGGAGGCAAGACCAGATTTCTCTTCGATTGGAGTGGACTTAGTGATGTCTTCTTTAAGAGTAAAGCTCGGAGCGGCTTCGGAGCTATTAAGGGATTCAAGATTTGTGTCGAAATTTGCGCCAGTAACAATCTTCTCGCCTTCCTTGATAAGACCAGAAGTGTCCTTCATCTCGGAAAGAAACTGCAGACCATTTTCAGAATTGGCGACAAGAAAGAGCTGCTTGTGGGCCTTCACGACCATGAGGCATTTTTTTGGAGAGACGTAAGTGGTAGAGAGAACTTCGATCATCTGATGATTGTTCAGAAAACCCATCTTCCCTTTATTAAAGAGACCTTTTTTCATGAGCTGAACAATTCCGTAGAAGATCCCGAGGACCAGAGCGAGGAAGACAGTGAATTTCACAGCGTAACCCGCAAAGGAGAACTCTTCTTTTTTGGAATTTGTTTTAGGCGCAATGGCCGGAGCAGCTAGTTTGACTTTCACTTCATCTTTATTAAGTTCAGTATTCGCAGCGGCCACTTTCTTATCTGTATCAGTTTTTGTCTCTTTCATGAGGCTATTGAGATAGTCCTCGTTCAGAGCTTCTTTGGTGATCGCTGAAGGCTTCTTTGTCACTGAAGCCATGTCGACAGTCTTTGTTTTCTTAGGAGCCACTTCAGGGGCCTTAGCCACAACCGGTGCAGACTTTTTTTCTTCGATCTTAATCGGGGCCGTCACGATGGAGGCTTTACCACGAGGGAAGATGATTTCGATGGATGAGTTTTTCCAGGAGAGATCAACATTCTTTCTTTCAAGCTCATACGGAAGGAGGGCCTTCACGATGACTTTGCCGTTAAGAACATTTGCCGAGAGCTGAGCTCCGCGGATAGATTTAGAGATGGCCGAGAAGGCTTCAGCATCACTCAGGATGAGTTCGATCGTGTTTCCGTGGACCTTGAGATCCGGAAGCTCAGGGGATCTCCCATCGAGGGCGATTTTCACAAATCCTGTCTGCCCGTGGGTGTAGAGATCAAGGGATGTCACCTTGACACCGGCAGAAGCACTTGTGGCCCCAAAGAAGATCAAGAGACTTAAAAGAGCGAGTGAACGAAACATACCGACTTCCTTCCTGGTTATCGTGCGATTACAAAAACTTACTTCAAAGATTCAATCCGCTCGAGCGGGCTGATGATATCTGTGAGACGGATCCCGAACTTCTCGTTCACCACCACGACCTCACCTCTTGCAACGAGCTTGCCATTAACGAGGACCTCGAGAGGTTCACCGGCGAGCTTATCGAGTTCAAGGACCGACCCCTGACCGAGTTGAAGAAGGTCTTTGATAACGACCTTGGCCCGTCCAAGTTCCACGCTGACTTTAAGCGGGATATCGAGGATGAAGTCGAGGTTCTGGACCTTGAGTTTATTAAGTGAATCGTCACCGGCCTTGATCTGATCGGCCAGTTCGCGGATTGCTTCTTTGTTGTTCTCTGACATCTGTGGTGTAGTCATGGGCAATTCCTTTTATGTAATCCTGCGAGTGATCTGGACCGCGCGATTACCTTTGTAAACGCCGATCAGGCACTTCATTTTCTTAGCGTCTTCGATTTCGAGATCCAGCTCACCGGAAACTTCCTGTGAGAGAGGAATGATATCCCCTTCCTGGAGAGAGATGAGGTCCCCGATGGAGAGCTCTGTTTCGCCGAGTTTTACCACCGCAGTGGCCTCAGCATGGTGAACGTGCTCCTGCATGGAACGAGTCCAGAGAGTGTCGACAACATCGTTATCGGCCTGGAAGCTGGATGAGAGTTTCTGCTTAATGGGCTCGATGGTTGAATACGGGATAACCACCATGATGGTTCCCGAAGCGGATTCGAACTCCACTTCGAAAGTGGTGGTGATGATGACATCCGACGGAGGAACCACACCCACGAACTGCGGGTTGATTTCAGTCCGGGAGTACTGAGCATCGATCCGGTGAACCGGGGCCCAGGCATCTTCAAGATCAGAGATGGCCATGTCCATCACCCGGCGCATGAACGAGAGTTCAATGGAGGTGAATTCTTTTCCTTCGATCTTTGTGAACGGACGATCAGTTCCACCGAAGTAGGAGTCGATGATCGCGTAAGCGAGTTTTGACTCGAAAACGATGAGGGCAGGACCGCGGAGTTCGTTGAAGCGCATGATACACATGCACGAAGGGATCGGAAGCGTGTTCACGAATTCCCCGAACTTCAAAAGATCCGTCGAGATCATGGAGATCGTCGAAATTTTTCTTAGTGAGTTTGAAAGAGAAACACGGAATTGCCGGATAAAGCGCTCGTAGATGATCTCGAGGATCGGCATCCGGCCTCGGATAACCCTGTCCTGGTTAGTGAGATCATAGGGCTGGATGTTGGCATCCGTTGATTCGACGTCGTCAAAACCACCGTCAAGTCCGAGAGGAGACTCATCTCCTTCATCGTTTACGGCATTTAACAATGCGTCTACTTCGTCTTGGCTCAGAACTTGGGCCATCTTCTCCCCTCCTGGGAAACTGGTGATACGAGCATCCTGCTCGCAGTACTAGTTGATCTGGAAGCTAATGTAGTAAATATCTTCCACTCTCCCATCAACCAAAAATGAATTGATGGAAGCCTTAATCTCTTCTTTCAGATACGTCTTCCCTTCTTTCTTCAGAAGGTCATCCGCTCTCTTGGTGTTGAGGATACTGATGATAGTGTCCCGGATCTGCGGCTTTCTCGCTTCGAACTCTGGGGCTTTAGCATCGTCACTCATCTTTAAAACGGCATCGAGACGAACGTAGCGCCGTGGGCCCTCACCTTGAGCGAGGTTCACAGTAAAGCTATCGAGGGGAAGAAGATTTTCTTTCTTCACCACTTCAGCATTCTTAGCTTCGCCGGTGGCGTCCACCACAGCGTCAGCAGAGTTTTCTTTGAGGAGCTGAGTGAGGTCCGGGCGTTTAGCTTCCATCTCCATGAATCGCCACTGGAAGAACGCAACCGCACCCATGGCGGCGATGTTGATCACGAGGAGGAGCATGATAAGAGGACTTTTCGCTGGAGCAGCAGAGGGAGCAACCTGTCCTGGTTTTTCGTCGGCCATTTCTACCTTCAACTTATGAGTAGTCGTCCCTTCCTTGGGACTATGTCAAAAGTATAACTGCTCACGGCATCTGAGGCAAGAATGGCATTACCTCCCCGGAAGAATTTGCCGATCCGGGCCTGGAGGTGTCAGGGGCCCAACACCAGTGGCTTAAATTCCCAAAATAAAAAGCCCCGGCACAAAGGCCGGGGCTAAACAATTTTCAATTTGAGAGAAGATTAGAGAGAAACCTTGTTTCTTTTCTTAAGCTCTTCAATCAGGTTTTCGAAGTGGCTGGTAGGATAAGCGCCCTTCACCGGGATTCCGTTAAGAAGGAAGCCAGGAGTTCCCTGGAAGCCAAATTTCGCAGCTTCTTCCATGTCTCCATCGATCTTCTTCTGGATCTCATCGGACTTCACGTCTTTCTCAAGCTTCTTCATATCGACCTTGAGTTCTTTAGCAAGAGACTTCAGGAAAGATTCACCGTTTTGAAGCTTACGCTGATCTTTATAGATGCGATCGTGGAATTCCCAGGCCTTGTCTTCAGACTGAAGACGGATGGCCTCGTAGTACTTTGCAGCTGGCATCGCCTGCGGGTGGAAGTTTAACGGAAGGTGCTTGTAGATG
>CAZPFM010000254.1:0-4571 GCA_964585845.1 uncultured Bacteriovorax sp. | reverse complement strand
GTCTTGGATTTGGAAAAAAGGGCCGGAATGAATCCGAGACCCACGAGTAAGAGGCCATACTTATCCACTTTGATGGAGATGATCCAGCCTGTGATGGTGGTGCCGATGTTGGCCCCGAAGATAACACCAATGGCCTGGGTTAAATTCATAAGCCCCGCGTTCACAAAGCCCACAGTCATGACGGTGGTGACTGATGAGGACTGCACAATACAGGTGACGAGTAGACCCACCCCCACTGCCATGATCCGATGAGAGGTGAGGGAGTTGATCACTTTACGAATCACATCCCCGGCCACGGCCTGAAGTCCATCGGACATGAACTTCATTCCGAAGAAAAAAATCCCCAGGCCACCAAGGAAGGTATAAATGATGCTGAAAGTTTCCACGGAAATAAAACTCCTGTTTGATTTAAAACAAGATTTATCATTTCCTATGAGGCGTGTTTGTTAAGAATAAGCTTGAAATGGCCCCCGAGACCTTAAAAGAGATGAAAGAAGATTAACTCTGTTCTAAAGAATTTTTAATCTCTATTTTCAATTAGGCGCTCTTTGACTTCTTAATTTTTCCCGAGAGTCGCTTGAGAATTCTTTTCTCCATCTTCTCTTCAAAAGACTCGCTTTCAGGCAGAACATGTTTTTTTAAGATGTCCCCAATAAGAGTTTGGTATCCAATGCCGAGAGCTTCAGATTCTGATTTTAGAAGTGAGATTAATTGCGGTTCTAATCGTAATGAAATCATCATTTTTGGCCCAGAGCTATCAACTCGACTAGGGGCTACTCGCTTAGCCTTTTTAAAATCATATTCTTTCTTCATATGCTTTCTCCTCATTCTTAGTAGCGCGACGGACAGAAATGAGACGAATGATGTCGGCTTTTCGTTCACAGTAGACGACAACGAGAAGCCCTTTTTCAATATTAAGGCCTATTCTTACAAATCTCTCCTCTCCATTTGCATCATCCATGATTTCTAAAGCCAACAAGTCGCGAAAGATTGAAATCCCATCCGCTAAAGATAGTCCATGCTTTTTTCTATTCAAATTATCTTTTTCTTCATCCCATTCATAAGCAAACTCCATATTAACCTCGCATGTATATACGAGTCAATACGAGCAACTCTTAAGCCATTTCTGATATGACTTAAGCAACTGAATTATCTGAATTTCTGGAATGTAGGGTTAATTTTACGACAAAGGAAGCTTCACTATAAAGGTTGCCCCTGCTCCCACAGAACTCTCAACTGTAATGGAGCCGCCGTGGGCCTCAAGAATGTTCTTCACGATGTAAAGACCAAGCCCCAGCCCGCTGATCTCCTTCGATTCAATGGCCCTTTCAAACTGACCAAAGATTCGCTCCTGATCCTCTTTACTAATCCCTATACCCTTATCTTGAATGGCCACGATGGCATGTTGTGAATCTTTAGTGATCATGACCATAACCGGCTGACCTTTTCCGTATTTAACTGCGTTTGTCAGAAGGTTTGTGAAGACCTGTTCGAGTCTGAAGCGGTCCCATTGGCCTAAAGTCTCGTCACATTTTTCCAAAAGAATCTTGCTGCCATTGGCGGCCGCGAGATCCTCGAGCCGCTCTGCTGCCTCCGTCACTAAGTTACAGAGATCGATCTCTTCCTTGGCCAGGGAGAGTTTACCTGCATTGAGGCGACCAATGTCGAGCATATCATCGATGAGGCGATTGATTCTATTAACCTGACGGTCATCGGATTGAGCGATGGAGAGGAGCTTCTCCGGAGAAAAGAACTCGGAGTTTCCACTTTTTAGAATTCTTTGCCGCAGCTGAATCTGCATCTTAAGAGAGGTAAGAGGAGTCTTTAATTCATGCGAGGCTATTGAGAGGAAGGTATCCCGTGCAACCACCGCTTCCTGGAGTTCACTAGCAAGTTTTTCGATTTCGTTTCTCGATTCAATCTGTTCAGTGATCTCCGTTCCCAGAATCATCACTCCGTTAATTGTTCCCTCCCGGTCACGGCGTGGAGAGTAGGTAAGGTCAAAATAGCGAAGCCGAGTCCCTACTGTAACCGGAATTTCCCGGAGATGGGCCGTCTTACCAGTGTTATAGACATCATCAAGGATTCCATGAATTTCCACGGATTCTGGCTGCGCTTCCCGAACTTTTTTCCCAGTGGCATCAAAGCCCAGGACCCGCACATGGGCTTCGTTAACAAATTCAAAGAGGTGTTCAGGACCTTTGAGGATACAGACCATCTCCGGGGATTCTTTAAAAAGATGGCGGAAGTTTTCCCGCTCGTTAAGAATTTCTTCCTCAGCAAGTTTTCGCTCGTGCACATCAAAGACGGTGCCTGCGATCCCAAGAAACTTTCCATTCTTATCAAAGCGAGGATTTCCGGCGTCGATGGCCCAACGGTATTGGCCGTCTTTATTTTTCAGGCGATACTCTGTTCGAAAAAAAGTTTGCTTGGAATTGGCCTCGGTAAAGATTTTTCCGGCCTTTTCCTTATCGTCCGGATGAGTGGCATCAAGCCATCCGTAACCCAGACCCGTTTCCGGATTCTGGCCAGTCATGTCGTACCACTGTCGACTTAAATAAGTGCAGTAGCCCGTCTCATCGGTGATCCAAAGCATGGCCGGGGAAGAATCCACGTCCCGCTCGTACTCAAGATGGGCCTCTTTAGTTTCATCAATATCCGTGCAGGTACCGAACCAATGAGTCGTGTTGCCCTCCCGGTCCTGAAGTCTAGTCCCGCGGGTCTTAAACCAGCGGTAAGTCCCGTCATAGCGGCGGAGGCGATACTCGATATCATAAGGATGAAAACCCTTCACGGCCCCTAACCAGTGCTCTGAAACCCGTGCCTGGTCATCAGGATGAATGACTTTTGTGATCCACTCAAAACCGAGCTGATCATCTTGCTTCATGCCTGTGTATTCTTCCCATTGCTTACTTAGGTAATCACAGCTCCCATCCGGAAGACAGGTCCAGACGAGCTGGGGAAGAGATTCGGCGATCTGTTTAAAGCGCGCTTCACTTTGCCGAAGAGCGAGGGATTTCTTAGTGGTTTCGATAGCGACGATGAATGCGCCACCGATAGTTCCATCGGCCAGATAAATAGGTGTGTAGCCATTGGAGAAGTAACCTTCCACGAGTTTTCCATCCCGGTAGAGAGGAAGATACTCATCCACATTCAAAGTGGCGTGGCCTTCGAAAGTTTTATTGAGCTGAGGTCGGATCACATGCCAGGTCTCAGGCCAGACTTCCTGCGCTTTTTGACCCAGGGATGAGGGGTGTTTTTTTGAACCGAGAATCGGAAGGTAGGCATCATTATAAAAACAATAAGCATCCTTACTCCAGAAGATAAACATGGGTGTTAAGGAGTTCATGATTAAGCTTAAGATCTGGATGAGTTCTGGTGCCCAGCCCTCGGGAGATCCAAGGGGATGCTTGGACCAATCGATTTTTTTTAATAGCTGGGCCGTTTCTTGTTGGGACTTAATCTGGGAAAAGCTCATGAGGCCCTTTGAAAAAAAGAAAGAAGTTAGCATTTGCTAAGAGGGTGAGTCAAAGAAGGGGAAAGGATTTAAGAAATCTTAAAAATTATTCAGTGAATAAAGATAAGGCCCTGGGCGGGCCTTATCTGGACCACGGTTTTCGTAGACCGTGTTGAAGCTAGTTAGATTTTTCGGCCGGGAGAATGTAAGTCCCGTCAATTGTGTTGAAAGTCATGGAGACGATGAATAAAGATGGGTTCATGATATCCCGGACAGAATCGATGTAAACTCTTGAGCCTTTTTCAAGCTTAAGACCGCCGCAGCCATATCTTCCGACTTTCTTCACTTCAAAAGCGTCCTCTCGCGGAATCTTTGTGACTTCATAAGTGGAAGGCATGCAACGGGCATTTTTCACACCCACTGTGAGGATGCGTGGGGATTTTGTGCCCACACAAACCTGCCGAACCGGCTCATTGGTGTAGTTGTAGACGTCATAACAATTGAAGTTGGCAAAGGCGGAAGTGGATGTGAGAGCAAGAGCGATGAGGGCAGTTTTCATAGGGTCTCCTTTTGGGTGTGGTTAAGCAAAACATAACAGGATCAGAAAAAGGATCACGGTCTAAACTTCGGGATGAAGAGAATCCGTTATCAGGTCTGAAAACAGGTAAAACTTTCAGGTTATCAGACTTGAAAACGCTTTATGCAGATAAATCCTCAAAATGATCCAGAAGAGTTGGGGATTGGTGGATGGTATGGCCTCAATCTACCAAGGAGTCTTAAATGAAAGTCCTGCCTTTTATGATGCTGTCTCTTTTTGCGACCAATGCTTTTGCCCTAAGTGTTCTCTCTGCCCGCTATGAGAGAAGTTCAGATTCCATCGTGGCCCAGGTGAGCTACACCGGGTGTGGGAATCATCGCCTCGCTCTCGAAGTCCAGGGGTGCCGGGAAACTTATCCTGTGAGCTGTGATGTATTTGTGAGAGATCTCTCAGCGCCTCCAGGATCCATTACCTGTATGGCGGAGATCCAGGAAAAGGTCTCTTTTCCTCTTAAGGACTATGACCTCAATGATAGCTATTACAGAGGCGCATCTTTGATCTTTGAATCCGGGGTTG
>CAZPFM010000253.1:0-4595 GCA_964585845.1 uncultured Bacteriovorax sp. | reverse complement strand
TCACTTTCGATCACCGTAGAAACAATCTTGTATCCTCCGATGAAAAGGAGAATGATCGTGGCAAGGATCGCGATAGGAAAGATGGACTTAGTGTTGCTTAAAATGGAGTCACCACTTGAGATGATCTTATCCGGAGAAGTTTCCTGTTCAGCAACTTTCTCTTCGACCGATGCGATCTCAACTCTTGGCTTTGAAAAATTCTTAGTGTGATTTAGAGCTGGAAAAGGTTTACCTACAGCACTCTGGTAAGTGTGCTCCATTCGGCTCACAACTTCGGACTGAGGAATGCTCAGGACCTTAGCGTAACTTGTGACAAATCCCTTTATATAGGCCGGCGAAGGAAGGTTCTTGAAGTCATTGAGCTCAAGACTCTTCAGGATATTCACGCTGATCTTTGTCTTCTGTGAGAGCTTTTCCAGAGAGAAGTTTTTCTCGACTCTCTTTGATTTTAGGAATTCTCCGAGGGAGATCTGTGTGTTTGAGTTTGTCTCTTGATCCGTGTTTTCCATCTGGAAACCTTTTTTAGAACTCTGGAGAATTGAGTTTGGTTTGGAGTTGATTGGATGACGTCTGGAGCTCAGGGCTGTGATTTCTCAGTTCAATTACTTTGGTTCTAGCACTTGCTGTGATTGGAGCACTCGGGAAACGATTCACGACCTCTTCAAACTTCATGCGGGCTTCACCTAAACGCCCCAGTCTTTCAAGGGCCAGACCCTGATAGTAGTGTGGGGAAGGATCGTCGTAGCAAGTACCCAGTGCTGCATCCTTAAAAGCATCGAGAGACTGGGTGAATCTTCTCTGCTGATACTTTAACAAACCTAGTTTCATGTGGGCCGGGCAATAATTTGCATTCTCTTTAATAGAAAGAAGAAGGTATTTTTCAGCGGCCGAGAAGTTCTTTTTCTTTTCGGATTCAATAAGGGAGAGGTTGAAGTAAGTTCGCGCCTGCTTATCGTAAGTAAGATCTTCGAGAACTTTTTTGTAGAGTCTCTCCGCTTCACTGAAGTTATTTCTTTCGTAATGAAGGGAGGCGAGGTTGACGAGAGCGTCTGAATTTTTTGGTTCAATTTTTAAGGCTTCGTTTAAAGAACGGATAGCCAGATCTTTATGGCCCTTAAAGTAATAGGCCATGGCAAGATTGACGAGAACATCTGCCTGTCCTGGGCGCAGTTCATTGGCCTTCATGAGATTACTCAAGGCTGAATTGTAATCCCTGTTTATGAGGGCCTGAGTTCCGGCACCAAAGTGAAGTTCGGCCTGTTTTTTATTAATTTTATCCTGCTTACTGGCACAGGCGACTAACAGAGTCAGCAGGGCGCAAAGCGAGATAGATTTTTTTAAAAAAAGCATGGGCCTCCCTAGATATGGATCAGCTTTTATTCTAAGGAACGAGCGCTTTAAAGTAAAAAAAAATCATTCTTGCCGCTGGAGAAGGAGCATTGTTTCAAAGTGGAAGGTGGAGGGGAAAAAATCCAGAAGAAAGCTCTGCTTGAACTCATAGTTCTTAAGAGTCCGAAGGTCTCTGGAAAGAGTGTGAGGATCGCAACTGACGTAAAGAACTGTTTCAGGCTTAAGGGTATCCAGCCAAAGGCCCAATTCCTTAAAGCCCGCCCGGGGTGGATCGAGGATAAGGGTCTTAATGTTAAGGTCTTCTTCTCGAAGTTTTTTCTGAAGTTGAGAGAGCGCCAGGGGAGAGTAGAGATCCAGGGAGATGAAGTCAGGGCCTTTAGGTACGCTATAAAAATCAACACATCGGCGCATCTCATAGTTAAGCTTCTCGCTCAGGTTCCCGCCCCCACCGAAGAGATCCAGAAGATGGCCCAAGTGAATGTTGGCAAAAATGTCGTCAATTCGATCTTTTAAAATAGCGTTCATCTCGTCAAAGACCTGGGTGAAACCTCCGTCGGCATAGGGGCGATTCCAGGTGACCTGGACCTCACCATCCCGCAGATAGATTTCGACGTGGCCCCTGTCCTCTCCTTTCGGCACAAGGTTCAACCAGTTCTGGTTGGCGTAGAGTTCAGTGATAACCTTTGAAATTTCAGGCAGGCCAATTTTACATTGCGGGATCTCGATGATTCTTTTCAGGGAGAGACTTAAAAGTCCGAGTTGCCGATTTTTAGTATCATAATGGAGCTGAATCCGGTTGCGGTAGGCGAGTCTTCTCGGTGCTGAGATGATATCGGGGCGGGGTAGGGGCAGATTTCTAAAAATCTGATCAAAAGCAAGTCGCTTGTACTCCAGCTCACTCGCGTAATCAGTATGGAGAAAGTGACAGGAGGGACATTCAGCGAAATGCGGACATTCCGGGACGATCCGGTTAGCCGCGGGACGAGTGATATTCAGAGGCCATCCAAAGGAGACACTCTTTTTCTGAGCTAAAACTGCTGCCGTTCCTTCTTCTCCAGGAAGAGTCTTAGGAATGAAGAGAATTTTATCTTCTTTGGAGACACCCTGACCGAGGCTGTCGATCGAAACGATCTTAAATTGTGCGGTAGTTTTTTCTCGCATGGATACATCCTAGGCTCAAACGGAGGTTATAGCTTAAAATTATAGGCATGAATCTATTCATCGGGAAACTCCCTCTCTTTTTAGAAATGATCCTCTCGGGATCATTCGTTGTGATTTACACGTTTGAAAAGACGCAGAAGGTTCCTCCGTTTCTGAGTTCCCTTCCGATGCCCCTGATTCAGAGTGTGGCCCTCTGGCTCATTCCCCTGGTTTTATTTTTTAGTCTCCTGAGTAATTTCCTGAATAGTGAAGGCTTCGAAGATTTTATCCGGCGGCATATCTTTTCTCTGATTATATTTGTCCCTTTGCTCATCACCTGGGGAGACATCGAATTTCTCTACTGGCTCGCAGCGGTTCATCTCTTTTCGACCCTTATCTCTCTTCAGGAAACGAAGAGAGCTTCAAAGTCTGATATTCAGCAAGCCGCCAGTTCGTTCTTGTTCCGCCTCAAGCTCCAGCCCGCTCAGGTTGTCTTGCTTTCATTCGCCGTTCTTATCCTGGTCGGCGCTCTTATCCTGATGCTCCCCGTATCCTCAGCTCCAGGAAAGAGTCTTTCCTTTCTCGATGCGGTTTTTATGTCCACCTCCGCCACTTGTGTAACGGGTCTAGCGATTAACTCGGTGGCCGATGATATGAGTGTGTTTGGACAAGTCATCCTGATGATCCTCTGCCAGATTGGGGGACTTGGGATCATGACTCTCTCTAGCTCTATGGCCGTCATCATGGGACGGAACCTTCAGATGCGCGAGCAAGTTATCATGCAGGACGTGCTCGACACTTCAAGTGCCCAGGAGCTCCTGAGTCTCATCGTTGACATCATTCGTTTCACCTTCATGATTGAGTTTATTGGTGCGATCATTTTGACTTTTGGTTTCTACCAGGAGGGCTTTGAGATCGGTCAGAGTCTCTATCTAGGATTCTTTCACTCCATCATGTCTTTTTGTAACGCTGGATTCTCTCTTTTTAATAACAGTTACGAAGACTTTAAGTTTTCTCCGCTGATCCACGGAACATCGATAATTTTGATCATCGTCGGAGGAATTGGATTCACTGTCTTAAAAGACTTTCAAAATATCTTCTCAACCAAGCGTTCTCTGCGCTCTCTTACAACTCATACGAAGCTGGTTCTTACGATCAATGCCTTTCTCTGGGGATTCGGTGCTCTCTACCTCTTCTTAGGTGAATTCTTTCATGCCTTTTCGGAGATGGGGATGCTGGAGAGAATTCAAGTGTCTCTGTTTCAATCCGTCACCGCTCGTACAGCAGGCTTTAATTCAATTAACCTCAATTCCATGCATCCGCATTCCGTCTATATGATGATTCTTCTGATGTTTATCGGAGCTTCTTCAGGGTCCACAGGAGGCGGGATTAAGACCACCACTTTTGCGGTTCTCCTTCAGTCCGTTACCGCAACCCTTCGAGGAAAACACGATGTGGAGTTTTTTGAACGTAAGGTTCCCACTGCCACAGTTGTGAAATCGATTGCAATCTTCATCATCGGTCTCATCATGGTGAGTTCAGGAATCCTCATTATTATGTGGCTTGAACCGGATAAGAGTTTTCTCTCTCTCTTCTTTGAAGTGACAAGTGCCTTTGCGACCGTGGGTCTTTCCCTCGGTATCACCCCATTTTTGAGTGCTGCCGGGAAGTTTGTCATTATCGTACTCATGTATCTTGGCAGGGTGGGGCCCTTGACCCTCGTCCTTGCGGTGGGAAGCCGAGTGGTGCTTCCGAGAAAAGTAAATTACCCAGAAAGTAAAATTCTCATAGGATAGATTTATGATTGTAGCAGTTATTGGATTAGGAACATTCGGAGCGAAAACAGCATTAAGACTCTTTGAAAAAGGGGCTGAGGTGCTCGCGATTGACTCCAACCCAGAGCTGGTTGACCGGATCAAAGACCGCGTCTCTCATGCCATCTGTATTGATGTCACTCAGGAGCGCTCGCTCAGGGCGGTAAATATCTCTGAAGTCGATACCGCGGTCGTCGCCATCGGGGATAATATTGAGATGAGTATCATGGCCGTGGCCATGCTGCGGAAACTTGGTGTGGGGCGAGTCGTTGCTCGTGCTACAAGTCCTCT
>CAZPFM010000252.1:0-4606 GCA_964585845.1 uncultured Bacteriovorax sp. | reverse complement strand
GGATAGGCCCAGGATTTTTGAACGGGGGAAGTCTCTGTTATTTTTTCTCCGGGAACCGTTGGCTTATAAACCAGCATGCTGCTGGAAAAGATAAACTGCTCCACAGTGAAAAATCTTTTCAGTGTCTCAAGCAGGCTTTTAGTTCCCTCGTAAGTGATGGCATCATAGCGCTCATCTTCAGCCCCATCGAAACTGTAGTAAGCAATCAGATGGATCACGGAAATCAGGCGAGGACCAAATTTCCCACTGATCTCGGCCAGAGTCTTTTCCATATTTTCTGAGGAAGTGATATCGACTTCATAATGACTCATTCCGAGCGGATCATAATCGGGCTTGGTGGAATCGATGCCCACAATATAGTAGTGAGGGGAGAGTCTGCGCGCGAGGGCCGAACCGATGAATCCACTACTTCCTGTGATAAGAATGACAGGTTTATTTTCCACGATGCTTCCTTAGTGTCTGACTTTAGTAAGGGGAAATATCTCTATTCTCTGGGGTGGAGTGCCTCAGAGAGGGGTAATCATCGAGCTTAACTTTCTCCTCGGCATTGAGGGAATCCCTGACCGAATTCGAAGAGTCACTTTGCTTGTTATTCTTCTCCGGCTCCTGATTGAAGACTGAGAGAATTTTCTTTTTCATTTCTTTTAAAATTTCCATGGCTGCCTCTAAAGAAGGTTCATTTGCTAAACAGAAAGAAAGCAGGAGAGATGCCAATTAGGCAGGGCCTAAATATCGTGTTGAGTCATTGACATGTATGCAAGCGAATGTAAGCCCTTTTTCCTCGGAAAAAAATAGACAGGCCATTTGCGTGTGCGTGATGATGGAGCATCACTAAATTCACCGTAAGAGATTGCACGCATGAGGCGGAATGTTTCTTCGGTTAGTGAAACACACAAACACTAGCGAGAGGTACGTTTGCTATGAGACTGAACAGGCTCATCATCCAGGGTTTCAAATCCTTTAAAGACAAGACTGTCATTCACTTCGACCAGGGAATCACTGGTATCGTCGGTCCAAACGGTTGTGGTAAGTCCAACATCGTTGATGCCCTCTTCTGGGTAATGGGTGAGCAGTCCGCGAAACACCTTCGCGGAACGAACATGAAAGACCTCATCTTCGCAGGCTCTTCCAAATACGCTCCGGCGACCTATTCTGAAGTGACTCTTGTTCTCGATAACGTGAACGGAAAGCACATCAACATCTCCGGCACTATCTCCAAGCCTACGGAGATTCAGCTCACGCGAAAACTCTACCGAAACGGTGAGACCGAGTACCGGATCAATAACGAGCCTGCTCGTCTAAAAGACATCCATGAAGTTTTCATGGACACAGGTGCGGGAGCAAAGTCCTACTCCATTATCGCCCAGGGTGAAATCAATAAGCTCGTTCAGCAAAAGCCTGAAGAGCGCCGGGTGATGATCGAAGAAGTGGCCGGGATCACAAAGTTCAAACTGAGAAAGCGCGAGTCTCTTAAAAAGATCGAAGCCACTCAGTCAAACCTTGTTCGTCTCGAAGATCTTCAGAATGAAATCTATAAGAATTTGAAGAACCTTGAGCGCCAGGCGGAGAAAGCGGAAAAGGCCCGCACGCTTAAAGAGCGAATCAAAAAGTACGAACTCCTCGTAGAGTCTCACCGGGAGCACGACTACCTTCAGGACTACACCAACGCTTTCACCATGCTCGAAGAGCGCCAGGTGGAGTTTGATAACCTCACCATGAGAAAGTCTCAGATCGATCTTGTTCTTGAAGACGAGAAGATCCAGAAGACTGACATGATGGAGAAGATCGACACGGCTCAGGATGATTACAACGATCACTCCCGTGAGCTTGCCGCTTCCGAAGAAAAGATTAAGCACCTGAAAAAGTCCCTCGCTGAAAAAGAAAAGCACATCGAGCGGGCGAATAATGAAAACGAAGAATTAAACATCGATATCGAAAAGCGCTCAGAGCGGCTGGAAGCTCTGAAAACTCAACTCGCAGATCTTGAAGCCAATAATTATGAGCAGATGGATTTCTCAGCCCTGGAAGAGAAAGTTGAGCTTTTAAAAGGTCAGATGTCTGATCTTGAAGAGGAACTCACAGAGAAGCGCCGGAGCCTCTCGGAGTCTAAGGAAAAACTCCAGACTCAGGACAATGAAGCCTTTAAGAATTCTTCTAAGCTCGAAGAATACTCAAGGCTTCTTCAGGATCTGACTTCCGAGATCGAAACCCTCGAGAAGAGCACATCCAATTTCACTGATGATCTCATGAAGGATCGCGCGACCGTGAAGTCTTCTTCGGAGAAACTCGAGATCTTAAAGTCCGAGCTTCCGGCCATGAAGTTTTCCGTTGAAACTCTCAATGCTGAACTCAAAACCCTGGATCAAAACTACCGGGAGCTCTCCCGAGAAGTCATCCAGCTTGAAAGCAAGAGAAACTCTCTTATCGAAATCAATAACTCCGCTGAAGGCAAGCGTGCCGGTGCGGTAGAACTTGTCTCCAAGATCGCTGATGGATCCATTGAAGTTCTCGGAAATCTTATCGAGTGCGATCCTGAATACGCTCAGGCCGTGGAGCAGATGATCGGGGAATCCCTCGACATGGTTCTCTCAATATCTGGCAAAGAGACCTTCGGTCAGATCACTTCTGATTTTGATGCCACGGTGGATGTTCTCTGGCCAACTGACTCGACGATCTCAGCAGAATCTGTCGGTCGCCTTGAAACCCAGGGCTGTGAGAACTTAAAGCCTCTCATTGATGTCATCCGTGTGAATAACGATGCCTTCGCTGTCCGCCTTCAGAAGATTCTTAATGGCTTCTTCGTGGTGGATAACCTCACGGCTGAACTCGCCTCCAAGATCAATCCGGAGATTCAGTTTAAAGGACTTGTTTCAAAAGACGGATCTGTTCTCATTAAGAAAGTTGGAAACTCCGTTCTTTATGGTCTTCGCCATAACCAGGAATCAGAGGCCCAGGGAATTGTTGCCCGCAATAACCTCATTCAGCAGATGGGTGAAGAGCTTGAGACAAAACAAGCTAGTCTCACTGAACTTGAGACAAAGCTTTCTGAAACTGAAACGAAGCTCGCCGATACCCGCGTCCAGCTAGAAGAAAAGACAAAAGAATTCAATGAAGTGAACACCCTTCACGCCGCCACAAAGGCTGCGCTTGAGTCCAAGGAAGCCAATCAGTCTTCCAACGCCTCAAGACTTCAGATTCTTATCACCCGCAAGAATGAAACTTCCAAACTTCGCCTCGAACTCATTGAGAGTGATGAAGTCCTTCTTCTTAAAAAAGAAGAAATGGAAGCGGCCGTGAAGCAGCTGGCTGAAGAGGTGGAAGATCTCGAATCCCGTCACCACGAACTCAAGATGAGCTTCGAAGCTGAGCGCGATGAGATGATGGAGCTCAAAGTGAAAGCTCAGTCCTACCAGCAGCAGCTCACTTCACTTGCTTCTCAGATCGAAGATGTGAATTCTCAGATCGATCGCTACCGTGAAAAACAAGCGGCTAACCTTGAGCTTCTTGAGAACGATGAAGCAGAGATCGAAGCAGGTCACACGGAAGTGGAAACGGTTGAAGCTTCTAACCGTGATGCTGCTGAAGTCCTCGCTGAAAAAGAATCCTTCCTGAATCTCTTAAAAGATCAGATTGCCCAGATCCTTCTTTCCATGCAGGAAAAAGAATCTGAGCTCAAAGAGATCACTTCAAAATTAGCTAAGATCGAAAAAGAAAATGTTGAGCTTGAGCTTAAGTCTCAGCAGATCATCCAGGAAGAAGAACTCCTCGCTAAAGATATCTTCGAGCGCTACCGCATTGATCTGCGCTCGATTCTCATGAAGCACCTCGAACTTAACTCTGAGAAGATTGAAGGACTAAAAGACCTCTCTTCCATGTACACCATGGAGTCTGAAGAGGGCCCTGTGACGATTGAGAGTGTCGACTACGAATTTGATAAGCGCTTCCCAGGCCAGATCAAAGAAGCCAAGGAAAAGTTTAAAGACTATAAGACTGAGTTTAATCGCCTCGGAGAAATCAACTGGCAGGCCATTGAAGACTACGATCGTCAGAAGCTTCGTCACGATTTCCTTAAGACTCAGGAAGAAGAGCTTAAGAAATCTCTCACAGATCTTCAGACGGCGATCACGCACATTGATGAGAAGTCCAAGGAGCGTTTCAAAGACGCCTTCAACGAAGTCAATGAGCGCTTCTCTAAAGTCTTCCCGATCATCTTCGGTGGTGGTGAGGCCCGGCTTGAAGTCACAGGAGATCTTGACTCTATCGACTGCGGTATCGATATCATCGCGAAACCTCCAGGCAAGAAGATGACTTCGATCACACTTATGTCAGGGGGTGAGAAAGCGATGACTGCCGTCTCCCTTATCTTCTCTATCTTCCTTGTGAAGCCGTCTCCGTTCTGTCTCCTGGATGAGGTGGATGCCCCACTCGATGACGCCAACGTAGGTCGCTTCAACGAACTCCTCCGAGAAATGAGCTCGGAATCTCAGTTCATCCTGATTACGCATAATAAGAAGACCATGGAACTTAACGATACCCTTTACGGTGTGACCATGCAGGAGCCCGGCGTCTCTAAGGCCGTCTCGGTGCAACTCCACTAGGTCGTTTG
>CAZPFM010000251.1:2563-4610 GCA_964585845.1 uncultured Bacteriovorax sp. | reverse complement strand
AATCATGAGTATAGAAAAGATCCGGCTGAATATAGCGCTTAAGCTTTTTAAGAGAGGAGAGATCCAGAGATGACTGGGAATAGTTTGTCTGGGCAAAGGCCGGAAGAGTGCTGATAAGAACTGCAAGAAAGAGGATTTTATTCATGAGGTTTGATGTATCAAACACATGTTCCCTTTGCCAAATAGAATTTTAGTCTTTGAAGACCTGTAAATAGACGAACTTAAGATAGCGCATTTCGCTCAGTGCCAAAGGAAAGGGGTGATCCTCAGGCTGACCTTTAATGAGAAGAATCTTTCCCCGGCACCTGGCCTTTGAAAGTGCGTCCTGAACAATCAGAATAAATTCTTCAAAGCTTATGTGCCCGGAGCAGGATGAGGCCGCAAAGAAGCCCTCATCTTTTACGAGGCGAAGAGAGTCGGCAAAGATTTTGGTGTAGGCCGTTTTGGCGTTTTCCACGGCTTTCTGATTGGGAGCAAAACTTGGTGGATCTGTGATGACAATATCCCAGGTCTTCTTTTGTGACTGGGCTTCATCCACAAATTTAAAAGCATCCTCACAGAGTGCGGTGTGAGTCTCTGGAAGATCATTGAGTTTCCAATTAATTCGTGAGGCTTCAATGGCCGCCGGAGCAATATCAACTGTCGTTACACTTTCTGCTCCTCCAAGACCCGCATAGATGGAAAAGCCACCGGTATAGCCAAAAAGATTCAGGAGAGTTCTCCCTTTTGCGACCGAACGGATGAAATTTCGATTCTCCCTTTGATCCAGGAAAAAACCTGTTTTGGCGGCATCAATGATGTCCGTTTGAAACTTCACCCCGTGTTCAATGAAATTTACTTGCCGAGGATCTTTGATCGAACCCGCCAGGATTTCACCTTTATCTTCTTCCCGGTTTTTTCTTTTAAAATAGACTCCCTCGATAGGCACAAGTTTTTGATTCATAAAAAACTCGGCCAGGGCCTCTTTATTCCAGAAGTTTTCGCAGGCATTCCCATCTAGTTTTAAGACGATCACACCCTGGTAATAATCGGCCACGATACCTGGCAGCTCATCTCCTTCTCCATTGATCACCCTGAAACACTGGTTTTCTTCAGTGAGAAGATGAATCTTATTCTGAAGAGCGCGAGTGAGCCTTTGCTCCACTACATGATCATTGAATTTTTTTCCTGCCAGAGTCAGAACCCTGAAGGCGAGGTTAATGCCTGAGGCCGCAATCCCGAAAGCGAGAGGCTCTCCTTTGAGCGTCAGGATCGCAGGGACTCCATCCTCTGCGGAGAATTTTTCCAGAGCGTCCCCAAAGACCCACGGGTTTCCCCGCTTAATATGTTTGGAGAGATCCCGCTTGAGAGCGAGTCGAAGAGGTTTTTTATCCAGGAAGTATCTCATTTATCAGCTCCCTGAAGGAACCAGGTCACTTCATGTTTATTGTGATGAAGATGGACGATCCGTGAGCCAGGGATTTCAAGAAACTTCAGAGTGTTCTCCCAATCCGTCTCTCCCTGGTACTTAATCGTGCAGACAAAGTTTTTCACTTTGCCGCTATCCTTGAATCTCTTTACAAGATTTAAAAGGCGCTCCGGATAGCAGATGATATCTGAACAGAACCATTCGATTTCTGGAAAGTCTTTTGGGTCTAGTCCAAAGGCACTTTCCTGTCGGAATTCAACTTCCGGAAGACTCATGATCTTTTCTTCAATGGGGGCCCGGTCAACGCTAATGACTTTTGAGAAGCCCATTCTTTGGAGCACCCAGGTCCAGCCTCCCGGGCAGGAGCCCACGTCAATGGCCACTCCCTGGGTTTTGGACTCAGGGGCATAGACAGTGAAGAACTCCCAAAGTTTAAGATAGGCCCTTGAAGGTGGATTAACTTTATCTTCGTTAAAATCCATCTCTCCCAAAGGATAAAGAGAACTCGTCTCCTGAGTGGCAAGGATAGTATTTGGATCCCACAAGGTCCAAAAACCCATGGGAAGGTTAGGGAGCTTATCCTGGAATTGAAGTGGTTTTTTGGAGAGTTTAGGGAGTTCACTTTGAATAAGTTCGGCC
>CAZPFM010000251.1:0-2553 GCA_964585845.1 uncultured Bacteriovorax sp. | reverse complement strand
TGAGAATCAACGGAAAAAAGTCCCCAGTTTCGTCCCAGAGCTTTCAGTTTTCGGGCACCGTCTTTAATGGATTCAATAGGAATAAATTGAAGATCATAGGCCGTCATCTGGGCCCAGATCAAGGCCTCCTGCCGACCCTTAACAAGGTAGATCCGGTCTTTTTTCTCCGCGATCGTCAGACCTTTGAGTTCAATCTCTCTTTCGAGCTCTGCTTCGAACTTGTGAATGGCAAGGTAGCCGGTAAATTGATCCATGCCTATCTATACACCATAGAGAGGGCGTGTTAAAAGCCCAGCATGAAATCAGGTAAAAAAAATCATGAAATGAAGGTCTATGGCCGTCATGCAGCTCATTCTCTCTATAAGCATAGGCCAGAAGGCATCATCCGGGTCTATGTCACTCAAGAGACCCTCTTTGAATTTAAGCCCATTATCCGCTACTGCGTGGATAACAAGCTTGCCTACCACGTGGTGACCAGCGAAGAGCTCGACGACATCACTAAGGCCAGTCATCATGAAGGGGTGGCCCTCCTTGTGAAGAACAGGCCCACTCCTGAGATCAAAGATATCTTTCAAAAAAAGGGTGTGGTTCTAGCTTTGGATGGGGTTGAGAATCCTCATAATCTTGGTGCCATCCTCCGCACTTGCGCTCATTTCGGGGTCAAAGGTGTGATCTATAAGGCCAAGGTTCCCGTGGCCTTAACTGGCGCGGCCTATCGGACCAGTGAAGGTGGAGCGGAAATCATTGATTCTCTCCATGTTCAGGATTGGGTAACCGTTTTAAGTGAAGCCCGCTCAAAAGGTTTTGAAATCTATGCCACTTCATCCCACAAGGGAGAGTCACTCTATGAGACAAAGTTCTCTGAGAGTGCTCTCATCTTCATGGGGGCAGAAGGAGAAGGGCTCTCTTCTGATCTCTTAAAGAAGATCACCCGGCATCTACAGATTCCTGGAACTGAATCTGTAGAAAGTCTCAATGTTGCCAGTGCAACGGCGGTGATTCTCTCTGAATTCTACAGGCAGTCTCTTTCCTAGACATTCAATCTATTTAGGTGATCAAATAGAGGAAAAGGAGTTCCTATGAAAACATTTCTTTTGAGTGTCGTGTTACTCATTTCTTTTTCTGCCCTTGCTCAGCGTGACCCTTACCGCACTGTTTACCCACGTGTAAGAAACTGGGGGAATGTCGTTGAAGTCTCTGCCTGGAATCAGAACCGCATTCATGTTTCTTGCTCTGGTCGAGTTGGAATGGACTTCGAAGACGGAACCTACGAGACGGCCTACATCAGCTTTTTTGTTCCAGCCATGGGGTCAAGAAGCCAGCGCTATTACCCGCGAAACAACCGCTCCCGGATCCGCTTCATCAGCGACAGCATCTGGTGTCGATAATTTTTAGTATGATTTAGAAGCACAGAAAATGCCGGCCGGAAGTATCCGGCCGTCGTTTTTGTGTTTGACCCCAAGTTCCCCAGTCTCCATAGACTTCCATCGAGAATCAAACACCACATTCTTCAGCGCCTCGGTTTGAACACCGTGGGTGTGGCTAGTGAGAAATAAGAAAGAATCATTTTTATTCAGGACTGAAAGGAGGAGCTCAGAGAGAAGAGAAATGTGCTTTTCAAAATCCCACATTTCTTTTTTTACACCATGACCCCAGCTGGGTGGATCTGCGAGGATCCCGTCATAGGTGAATCCTTTCTTAAATGAGTGCTTTAAAAACTCCTGAGCATCTTCCTGAACCCAACGAATGGATTTTGGATCAAGGGAGCTTGCCCCCTGATTCTCCTTTCCCCATTCAAGAACACCCTTAGCGCTATCCACGTGGAAGACCTCTGCACCGGCAAGGGCCATAACCAGTGAGGCGCACCCAGTGTAACCAAAAAGGTTAATCACTTTAGGGGGACGACCGAGTTTTTGCTTAAGAAGAGAGACTTCCTGATAAAGCCAATTCCAGACCGGGATCTGCTCAAAAAAGATTCCACAGTGACCAAAGGAAGTGAACTTGAGCTTGAATTTAAGTTCCTTGCCGTCGATCTGAAAGGGAAAAAAAAGATCTTTTGGGGGCTCTTTTTTGTGTTCCCATTTTCCTCCTCCATCTTTTGTGCGGATGCAGTTGGAACTTGCCTTCAGCCACTCCTGATCCTTCCGGATAGGCTTCCAGATGGCCTGAGGAGAAGGGCGGGTGACGAGGATTCCGGCGATGCTTTCCAGCTTTCGACCAAGTCCTGAGTCGATGAGTTCGTAATGAGGTAAGTTTTGAGTGATCATTTGATTTTGTAGTGAAGATCCACGGTAGCGCTGAAGTCTTGTTCTCCGGCCTCAATACCTGGAGCAGGCATGGCCTCAGCACTCATGCTCTTCATCATAGGAGAGCCGTGAAAAACAGGAGGTGTCTCTGGCATCGGGGATTCGATGACTTTATGGACGTCACCGGTTTTGATATTTAATTTTTTGGAAAGTCTCTGGGCCTTAAGCTGCGCATCCTCTGCGGCCACATCAAGGCAGGAGAGGTACTCACTGCGCTTTTTTTCAAGGGAGAGAAAGGTTTCAAGAT
>CAZPFM010000250.1:0-4661 GCA_964585845.1 uncultured Bacteriovorax sp. | reverse complement strand
AGATGTGGACCTATTATCAGCCACATGCATGGTGAGTCTGGGTTTTTAGCCATTCAATAAGCGGCTGAAATTATTCGAAGTTTTTAGAAAGTCTTACCGATAAGTCATTTGTGAAGCTATCACAATGGCGTTTTATATTCATCATTTCGGTCTTCTCAATGTTCTCCTTCCCCTCTCATGGAAAGGAGATCACCTATAAAAATTTTTCTTTCAGCATCGACCACCCCTCAGACTGGAAAGAGGTGAAGGATTTTTTTGGCGTCCCAGTAACGATTCTGGGCCCGTATCAGAAGAATGAAACCAGACCCCTCGTTCAGATCATCCCGATCGGTAAAAAGGGATTAGGCCTCACTGGTCCTGAAGTTAAAAAGTGGAACCAGAATCATCAGAAAAACTCCCGGGCCTGGTTGGAAAAACATGGCGGTGAATTGCAGAGTATCTGGGACGGGAAGGTCGAGACAAAAAAAGATGGGTCAAAGCAAATCGTGGCCGGTCTCACGTATCAACTGAAGACAAAAGCTTACTACGAAAAAATTTATTACGTTAGTTGCCCGAATGGTTTTTACAATCTCAAGGTTCTGGTGAATCAGGGATCTAAGGAGTTTGTGAAGCCAGCCGAAAAGATTGCGGAGAGTTTCTCATGTGGAAAATAGCTCTTCCGCTCATTCTCCTGATTCTCCCACTCAGCTCCGGAGCGAACATCCAGCGGCGGATGGCGATCTTCACTCAGCAGTCCGATTACTACAAGCAAGTTTGCTTCGGCCAGGATGGGACCTTCCTCGAAGACATCGTCCTTTTCGATCCCGAAAGTTCCATCAGCGAAACGGCTTTTGACTGTAATGCACAGGCAGGAGCACTCGTTACGGAGGCCGATAATATCGAGCGCGAGGTCCAGCGCTTAGGTGGCGCGAGCTGTGAACTTGAGATCATTGACCCGGCCCTCATTGAGCTACTAAATGGTGGTACCGGTATCGTTGATGAACTTAACTGTCCCGGCTCCGGTTCAGCCGCGCAATGCACTTCAGTCGTTGCGTGTAATCTTGTGAGTTCGATGATCCCCTTCGGGGCTCAGGCAGCGCAACTAGCTTTTCGGAACCATCCGACTCTAGGTCAGTGCGGAGCGAGTGGAACAAATTGTCTCAATAACCTCGGTGCGGCCATTGGCCATAACCTCCTTGATACCCTGACAGGTCTCTGCTGGCTTGTGACTTTCGGACATGCCTGCAACGGTGAAGACCAGCCAGACGTTGATGCTTCACGGGCCCCGGCTTCCGGAGACCCTGATGGCGACGCCCGTCTTCGAGGGATAGCGCAAGGAAGTCAGAATGATGCTCAGGTTGCATCGTTTAGTGAGGATCCCCTCGGTTGGCTCTCGAACATGGCAAGCAGTTTTCAGGCCATGATCGCAGATTCGATTTCGAATCGCTACGGTTGCCAGCAATGGTCAGGGCTTCCTTTCGTCAGTGATTGTGTCATGCCCATGGAATGGGATTGCGCGAACTGTGATCAAAAACTCAACATGATCTGCGGAGTGACTGGATACATCGGGACGGAAGTCCTCGTAACTTTTTTTACCGCCGGAGCTGCCGGAGCGGTCAAGGGGCTATCTACGTCATTGAGGGGGATTCGCTCTGTCTCCCAGGTTGAAAACTACATCGCCGGAACTCGGGCCGCAAGACTTGCCGGCAGAGCAGGCTCGGCGGTGGGACGCGGGCTCGGTGCCGTCTGGCAAGGTATTTCTCAGTCAAGAGTCGTACAGGGAATCAGAGGCGTCACTCGACGAATTTCTGTCAACGCCAGACTCGTTAACCGACGAGCGGCAAGGAGTGTCCGAGTCTATGGCCAGGGTCAGCGATTCATGATCACCGCAGCTAAAAGATACAATGAGCTGGCCGAGTCTGCATTTAACTTTGGGTACCAGGCGACTGGGGGAGCGAGCCGAGCTGCCTCTGCGAGATTGGCAAGAGAGTATCCGCTTCTTTCAGACATCACCTCCGGCCGGTACACCAATGTCCGGACTCCTCAAGATTATCTCCGTGTTGCTATCCCGGCGAATCGGCGAGCGAACTATCGGGTTAATGTGACAACGGATAGACCTCCTCGGGTCGTCATCTCTGACGTCCGATCAACGCAGCTCGAGTCTTCACTCCGCTTTGATTTTAATCCTCAGGCCGCAGCTCCTAGACCTAGGGTTGAGCCTCCACCGCCTGTCTCAAGAGCTCCCGCTGCTCGCACGGTCGACGTTCCTGAGGTTCCTGAGCCCACAGTCATTACTGTAACGGGGACTAGAAACTTCGACGACTATCCTGAACTCCCAGTATCTACAAGAAGTAATGACGATGTCATTCGCGGACTTGGTGGGGATTCGGCCTACAACAGGGAACTCTCTCGGCTCGCTCGAGATGAATATCGGCTTCCGGGGAACTTCGAGGGTGCATCCTTCGATCTTCACGATGCCTGGATGGCGGCCAACCCTCAGCTGCGCGCCTCGAGACCTGATCTCTTCGTTGATTTCGATGACCTCCCACTGGCCCAAAAAAATGTCTACGCGGATGAACTCGAGCGGGCCTTCAGACAAAGTAATCCAGAAATCATTGACTCCCGGGCCTACCAGGAATTTAGATCTGCTCTCGGATCTCCATCCTCTACCCCTGGTCCCGCGGCCCTTGTTGTTAGGGCCGAAGATTCAGTGGTCACAGGTGGCGCTGGTCTTATCGCCAGATCTTCGGCGGATGATCCGCTCCGAGTCGTCGTTGGTCCTCGCCTAGACGGGGCAAGGGACGCCACCCGGGTTACTGACATCACCTCCGGTCAAGTTCGTACCGGAAGTGCGGGTGAAGAGGCGATCCGAAGATTCGGCGGGGATAATGTCTCTTTTCAGGACAGAGAGCTGATCCTCGATGTTCTTTTAGGAGGACCGAGAAAGAGCACCTACACTCGAAATCCTGCTCTCAGTTCCCGCTACGCTGAGTTCGAGAGTCGAATCCTTCGGGACCCTGAGCTGCCTCGCCTGCGCGCTGATGTCGAAGAACTCGCGGCCGACCGGGTCGCTGTCGGTAACCGGCTTGCCGACGAAGAAGTAGCTGATCTTTCCAGAAATGGAATACGGGCAGATATAAGTTCTATCAACTGCAGCGCCTTTTCCAATGTCACTCCGGGGGCCTTCCCCGCAAGCGGAAGATGCCGGAGAGTAAAATTCGATCAGGACGTGAACGGACGATACTGTTCCTGTGGCGCCATGAATAAGACCTCTTTCACCTGGCTTGTCCGGTGTCCCACTTCCGGGAGAGAATTTCGCTCCCTCTCGACCTACGTCGATGAGCTCGCCCTTCCGTCCGGCTCGGCTCCAGAGATGTGTACCCGAGTGGATATTCCTCGAGGAAAAGAATGTTATGTTGGTCCAACGTCAGCGACGTTTGCAGGTCTAGGCGGGGCCATGCAGATGCTCTGTGAGCATCGACCTCCGAGAGACCCCCGTGCCAGGGCCACTCCCGATAGACCGGCGACGGCCGACGACATCGCTGCGTATAATCAGCAGCTCGAAGACATCAGAAGCTTTGGTCTCGACTTCGGGGGCCAATCGGTAAGTCCTGTACGCTGGTCACCATTTTCTACGTTCACTGAGTTTCAGGGGATCATCGATCGAGCGGCCAGGGCCTGCCCACGCATCTGTCCTCCAGATGAAATGCAGAGAATATTGCGTGAGTTTGATTCAGCTAAGAGCGCGATCCGCTCCCGTGGAAGCGCAGATGATCTGGCCCGTCTCGAAATAGAAGAGCGAGATTTTGCACAGTACATCCAGGAGCTCCAAAACGGACGAAGATCATTTCCTGGTTCAGATACCCGTATCCCTTCAGCACCACGATCCAGCAGACGAACTCGAGAAATTTTGAGTCCTGAAGAAATGACTGCCGCAGGAGCGATGGCCGATGGCCCGCGACTCAGAAGGGCCCGAGCCGTCATCGGAGATGTTTCGGAGGCACAAGAAGCCGCCATCCTCCGGGCCCACCAGGTCGGAGAAGAGTTTGGAATCGGCAACTACCCACCTCGCGTGCTTTCCGAGAAGGCCCGGATCCTCGAAGAGGCCGGGATCTCACTGGATGATCGGCGGAAGCTTTTTGAAAACGGTGTGGTCGGTGGCAACCGCTCGGTAGATCCGAGTCTCTCAGCTTCCGATCTCCGAAGCGAAGGACTCTCTCTCAATAACCAGGCCCAGAATAATTACCGTCTCGCCGGGCGAGAAACTGACGTCGCTCGGAGGAGTGAACTCCTCCGTGCGTATCAAAGTGATCGCCGTCTTGCGGGACAGAATTTCGAGCAGAGTGCTATCACCGATGGGGATGGTCCTTTTTCTCAGGCCATCGGGAATCGCACCAACGCGGCCCTGGCCTACGCCGCCGGTGGGGACGTGGACTCTCTCGTTCGGGTCCTCAGTGGGGACGTCATGCGTGGCACCGCTCAGACTAATCTCAGACGGGCCCGGGAAGCCGTTCCGTCTGATCCGGCCGATCCATTCTATGCCACCCTCCGAGTTGAAGCTGACACGTGGGCAGCCGCCGTTTCTCGGCTCGAGGCCCGAAGACCCGCGGGGGCCAGCGCAACTCCAACCCCGGGACCGCGGCCATCCTCTGAAACCCCGCCCCCTGCGAGCGCACGGAGGG
>CAZPFM010000249.1:0-4673 GCA_964585845.1 uncultured Bacteriovorax sp. | reverse complement strand
GGTGTCGCCGGAGGCTCGGGCTCCGGCAAAACCTATTTTGCCCGTGCCCTGGCAGAATGTCTGGGTGAACACGCCACCATCGTCTACCAGGATAATTTCTACATCGACCAATCCCACCGTTTTGATCATGACGGGGGATCGGTGAATTTCGATCATCCTGAATCCCTGGAACTCACGCTCCTGGCAAAATGCCTGGGTGAATTAAAGCAGGGTCAGGGAACTAAGATCCCGCAGTATGATTTTGTGACTCACTCCAGGCTCAAAGAGAGTCTCGAGGTGCCTCAGAAAAAAATCATCATAGTGGACGGAATCTTGATCTTTCACCCGGATTATCTCCGGGAGCAATTTGATGAGATGGTCTTCTTCGATACCCCTGAAGATCTTCGCTATGAGCGCCGCCTGGAGCGGGACGTGAAAGAGAGAGGGCGAAAGCCCGAAGGTGTCCGCGCCCAGTTCTTAAAGCAAGTTAAACCCATGCACGATCAGTTCGTGGAGCCGTCGAAGGCCCATGCTCACACCATCATCCGGGATCTTGGGGACTATCAGGAGCATTTTGAGGCCTATAAGAAAAAGCTCTTTTCTTTTTTATGACTAATCTCAAGATTCGAGTTATCGATGAATCCGACTCTGCTGGAGTCAAGAAAGTTATCCAAACCGTCATGCCTGAATTCGGCGCCTCGGGCCCAGGCTTTGCCATCCATGACCCGGAAGTGCAGGACATGCACTCAGCTTACCAGAAACCCCGTCACGTTTATTTTGTCATCGAATCAGATGGCCATATCCTAGGAGGAGGCGGCATCGCTCCTCTTGAAGGAAATGAAGATAATGTCTGTGAACTTCGGAAGATGTATTTTCTCCCGGAAGTGAGAGGCAAAGGTTTGGGTCAAGAGGTGATGGACCTCTGTCTTAAGTCTGCCCGGGACTTTGGCTTTAAGCAGTGCTATCTCGAAACTCTAGAGACCATGACTGGGGCCCGGAAGCTCTATGAGAAAAATGGTTTTCGGAAGATCGCTGGTTCCATGCGAGAAACAGGTCATTTTGGGTGTGATGCTTATTACTTGAAAGAGCTTTTGGAAGATTCTGAGTTTAAGTCTACGTAATTATTTTCTTTAGAAGCGTCTCGCTTTCCAAGCGACAGGGTTTCTCTACGTCTTTCTCCAAGTATATTCATAATAACTGAGCGGGCTGGTTTGTAAGGTTGTGTTTAGATCCAACCGATAAGTATTTGATGAAGATCCTACTCGCTTTTTTATTAATTGCTTCTAACATCCAGGCTTTAGAACTGGTGGTTCAGTATTCAGAGCAATGCCAAGATCGGACCGCGTGGGGTACAAAATTCAATGATTGTGGAGCAGCGAGATACTATTTCAAAGGATCCTGTAAGGAAGCCAAAGCAGAGATTAAAATCTTTTCTACTGCTCTACCTCGTTGTGAATGTGTGGAAGAGGTATGCCTTACAGAAATAAATCCCCATCTTTCACCTAATCAGCAAAGATTGCTCAAGAAGCCACATCCCGAAAGTAACACTCCTAATTGTCATAATACTACGCTCCAGTCTTTAGGTTTTCCCACTGGTGCTTCGACACAAAGCCATCCGGCTATATATTATCTCATCGATTCTCCTTATTGCTCAGTTCATGAAGGTAGACCTCGTCCCGGAGATGTTATTTGGTTTTCAATGGATCATTCTTACCATGCGCTTACCGAAAGATTTGCCTTCAATAAAACTCAGCCGGGAGCAGATGCACCTTATGAAATAATTCGTATAGATGATTACTTTCAAGAAAATGGTGACGATGTCGCTTGTCAATTTATTAGCTCCAAAGAAGCCGTCTCTAGAGGGTGCCAAAGTACCAGTCAGGCCATTACTTGCGACTTGCCCGATGATATAAAGGAGTTCAGAAGCCTCTCTCCTGAGGATCTCGAAAAGATAAGAAACCTTAATGATTTAAGTTATCGGGAGAGTGTGCTTGGGGAAGCCGTAGAACAAAATGTAATAGAACTTGAAAAGGTTATAAATCAGCTTGCTCGTGAAAAGCTTGGAATCCCTTCACAAGATGATGTACCAGCGGATCTGGTCCAAAAGTTGAGAACAGCCTTAATTGCCTCGGTTCCATCTGATGAGCAAGAAGCGATGGCTGATTATTTTGATAGAAATCAGAAATCCTTCATCGACAATCTTTTTGTCATTTCCTCACCTGATATTCGTACTCCTTATTCCCCGGAGATAACAGCAGTTATAAAGTTAGCGCGTGAAATAAGGTTTTATTCTACTTTACCATTGGAACATCGTCTTGCATGGGGACTACTTCTATTAGACGGTGGCAGCAGCACGATTCCGAGAAAAGATTTTCCAACATTAGCTACAGATCATGAAGCATCACTCGAGTAGAACCATGATCAGTAAAAGGATGATTTTTTAAGAGGGCTTGCTTCCCAAACCCTCATTTCTACGTTCATCAGAACTGTATCTATCGAAGAATCCCCGAAAGGCTTTCTTCAAATTTCTGCTTTAGAACCGGATCTGCAAATTCCATGGCCTTCTTCGCACTGGCCTTGGCCTCAGCACTTTGCTTCAGGTCCTTTTCCACAATGGCGCGGTTGTGCCACGCAAGGGGAGAGCTTGGATGCAGTTCTGTAGCTTTCTCCAGCATAGATTCACTCTTTTTTAGGTTCTTATTGGCGTAGTAAATATTCCCCAAACCAATCATAGCACCGAGACTTTTAGGCCAGCGCTCGAGGATCGCTTCATAGCTCACATAGGCCGCACTCATGTAGTGAAGGTTCTCCAGGGCTGCCGCCGCTTCCAGGTGATCTTTTTCACTCGCCGTCTTTGAGATCTCCCCCGGGTTCAGAAGGATATAGGCCCACTTGTCTCCTAAGATCCAGCTTCTCTCGAAAAGGCGCATGTCCATCTTCTCATCTTTGGTCTTTCCTGAGTGAAGGATCACATCCGGGCCACCGAGATCATATCCGTGGAGAAGGGAGAAGTGCCATTTAGGCATCTCTTCGAGACCTAAATTTTGAAACACCATCACAGGGTTCTGATCACTCACTTCTCTCAGCATGGCCTCCATATCTTTAACCGGGATAGTGAGCATCACCTGGCGCCGGGCCGCCCCGAGCATATCCGACTTAAGGGTTCCCTCGAGGTCTTTTGTGTAGGTCTGCTTGGTGAGTTCACCCAGATCGATACTTTTATCTTTATACTTGAGGGCCATCCAGAGAGTGGAGGGTCCGCAGTGATTCTCTTCCTGAGCATTGAATGGCACATCTAAAATATGGGCCTTGGCGGGAATATCCACCGGAGAATCCACAAGCTTATCGGTTCCAGGTGTTCGAGTGGCACAACTCACGAGGAGTTGCGCCAGAAAAATGAGAAAGAGTAATCTCTGCATTAGATTCGTTTGATAAGATAAATAATAAGAACCACGAGTAAGACGGTGACGAGGATCCCCCCGATGTCACCCCCGGCCGTGGCCTTCTGGATATCAGTCGAGAGTTTTTTCACCTCAGCATCACTCAGGGAAGCCACACGTTTTTGGGCCTCTTCCTGGGAGAGACCCACTTTCATGAGCTGCTTTTGAACATCGTCTCGCTTCAGGAATTCCTGAATGTCGGCCTCACCTTGGGCGCGGTTCATTTCATGAAGGGCCTCAGTGGTTGAGATCATTCCAGCGTGGGCCTGCATGACGGGAAGTTCCACCATGGTGGTTGAGATCATGAAACAAAGCATTAAGCGGACGAAAATTTTCATAGTATTCTCCTTTGGCTATTGCTCATTTTGCAACAAATAGACCAATCGGAATACAGGGGATTCAGGGGAGAATTTCCCCGACTCCTCCTATCCTTGGGCCATAAATCCCTGAGGAAAGAACTGGTTGTGGGGATCGTGCTCTTTTTTCAGATCATGGAAGAGACCCAGCTGATGGGGCCCGTGGAAGCGTTTAATATAGGGCTGTTTTAAGAGTCCAATTCCGTGTTCGGCAAAAGGAGAGCCCTTCCATTCATAGACTTTATTATAAAGGGCGAGAAGTTCTTTCTGACACTTTTCTAGTTCAGTCTTGGTTGGCATGTAATTAAAGTGGAGGTGGGCATCTCCGAAGTGACCGAAGAGGCAGTAGGGCACACCAAGCTTTGAGGCTTCCCGGTAAAACTCTAAAAGCCCAGGAAACTCCGAACCCCTTACCTGAACATCCGTTCCGACTTTCACCACTCCCATCTGGGAATTTTTCTCGAAAATCGCCCGGGGAACTCCAGCGCGGACGTGGTGGAATTTCGATTCACCGATCTCGTAGACTTCTTCAGCATTGGTGAGTTTCAGTTCACAGAGGACATTGCCGTAGATCTCTTCAAAGTGATCCGACTTGATTTCAAGAAAGATGACATCCTGATCCTTTCCGAGGCGTTCATCTTCTTTGAGAAAGTTCATACAATTGGCATCGAGAAGTTCGCAGGAAATGATGGCGTCCCGATGGGACTGAACGGCGTCGTGAATTTCAAGGTGGGGTTTAAAATCTTTTTCCCACCGAGGCAGAAGCATAAAAACATAGTTCACGCCGAAGTTTGCGGCGGTTTCGATCTCGACCTCGGTGACCAATCCGAGTTGTCCTTCAGTACCGATCATGAGGTCTGTTGCCTTTTCAAATCGCGGGTAGGGGGCGTTTTTAAAA
>CAZPFM010000248.1:0-4677 GCA_964585845.1 uncultured Bacteriovorax sp. | reverse complement strand
AGCTTTTGCAGCGCCTTTGAATCTGATGGGGAGCCAAAGACCAGGATAATAGGAGAAGGGGAAAGATCTCGTATCCTTGTAATGAGTTCACTTAACTGGGAAAGATCAGTTCCCTCAGGAAGGTGAAGATCATAGATGATCATACCGGGATGAGACAGCAATAGGCGTTCTTCTGAATCCTGGACGGAAGAAAAAAACTGAAACCAAAGATCATTTTCACTTTGGGCGATTTCAACAAGATCTTCAGTCTTTTTAGAAAAGACAGCGACACAATTTTTCTTCGGACTAAATGATTGAGCCTTGAGGTCAATCCAGGTCTCCACTGCCATGGGATCGAGTTGTTCAGATGAAGGCAGATCCCACGGACCTGGAAACGGGTAATTTAGTTTCATACTGAAAATAAAATTTTCCCTCAAGCCTCCCTTAAAGACTGAAGAGACTTCCATCGTCATTGGAGGCAGGTCCAATGCCATCGGGAGGACAAGTTTTGTCGTTGAAGGAATGACCATGTCCGATTCGATGAAAAAGTTATTTTTGCTGACTTTACTTAAGCAAGCGTGGAAGGAAATGTTTAGGGGGATGGATAAATCCTTGGCCCGGGCAAAGTCCCCGGGGGACCGAATGCCTTCATAGGCGATTTGGATTGAGTCTTCTATAATGGCATCTGCATCATTATCCTGAAGCTGAATTAGATTCACTCCGGCCATTAGAGCTTTTTCGGAATTAAGGGCTTTTTCTTCTTCTTTACAAAGTCCAATGATGAGAGTGCTTTTGAATGCGGGAATGGATCTTAAAAGACCAACTTCTTCGATGAAAAAGTCATGGTCAAGGTCCAAAAAGATGATTTCTGGAGTGTTTCGTAAGCATAAAGAGAGAAGGACTTTTTCTTTCGGGTTCAGGATGAGAATACTAAGATCTTTATGTCGTCCACGAACAAGTTCCATAGCAGCAGTAAATTCAAGGTCATCCCCCAGATATAAGAGAGTTCTACTCATGGGGAATCCTCTTTTATAAAAGCATTCACTAAAGAGCGGATCATCTCCGGGTCAAATTTCAGAAGCTTTGGTCGATCACTTAAGAAATGCTTGATGCCGTCGATGGGTGAAAGCTTTTCCTTGATAAGGATTTCCGCAAATTCATCAGCGAGGGCCACAATTTTTGCCAGGGGGATAAATCTTTATTCCGTTAATCCCAAGAGGGTAGCCTGCACCATCCATCCTTTCATGATGTTGATAGAGGATTTGAGAGACTTGAGGGCTAATTTCCCTGATTTGACCGATCATCTCAGCACCTAAACGGGGATGGGTCTGGTAAATCTGCAGATCCTGGGAACTTAATGTTGAAGGGTCTCTATCCCTTAGATGTGGAGGGAGTTTCATCAGACCGATGTCATGAAGGTAGGCGGCGAGCATGATAGACTCAAGGGTCCGGGGACCCACCCAACTTAGTTGGCGGCAAATGACAGCAGAGAAAAAAGAGACAAGAAAAGAATGAGAGTGAGATTCTGGCAAACACTCGGAAAACTCTCCTAAAAGAGCCCTGATCTGATGACTCTTTTTAACGATTTTCTGAACGTTCTGACTAATCGATTTACATTCTGCGACGAGATCAGGCTTTAGCCCTCTGGTATTAATCTCTTCCATGAATTTGTCTGAAAGGTTTTTCAATTGAGAGAGAACGACCTTAGGGTCGTTCGGGCGAAGCTCTTCACTTGCTTCTTTCAGGACGTCGTTCATGAAGTTAATATAATTTCTTCGCTCTCGAGTTTTAAAGTAGAGATACACGACTCCGTCGTTTACATATTTTCTAATCCGCTGTGGATCAAGCGTTTCTCCTTGATGAATAATTTTAACGAAATGGTTCTCTTTTAATCGGATGAAATAATCAAAGATTGCGACAGACCCGTTCATGAATCTTTCGATTTCGATCCGCGTGCATTCCCGGTCCAGTATCTTTTCCTCCTTTTCCTCTTGAATAATGTCTTTTGGCTGCACCTTCCTCCAGTCATTAACGGGTGAAAGATCATGGAGGTAGTCGATCATTAAACGTATGGGAAACGGGCGTGTAAATGATTTTGAGATCCCCACTCTGCGTGCGTTTAAGCTGAGAGATTGGAAATCCTGACATCGGCGCTGATTATGAAAGACCATGATAACGGGAAGGCCCGGATGGTTTATCTTAAGAAATTTTAATACTTCCGCCCCGGAGTGATTCTTAAGATCAAGGTCTAGAAGGAGAGCAGAGAACTTCTCTCTATAAAGTGTCAGCTGACACTCTTTACCTTCTTTTACATGAACACAATGGAAACCATGTTTTGAAAGATTTGTTGTCGCTTCGTCTCCCCAGCTCGTATCACCGGTAGCGAGTAGAATTCTTTGAGGTTCTGGAGTGGGAGACTTTTTGCCTTGCATAGGTCTTAAGTTTAATTTAATTTGTGCAGGAGGCTACTAATAAATTTTACCCCCTTTAATTAGTCAGTGAGGGACTGGAAAACAATTGTAGCTTTTGTTAGGTCGACTTTAACCTTAGGCTGGTTTGTTTGAGAGCACAGAATCTAATTCTTGACGAAAAAATTTCACTCGCTTCCACTCTTGAGTTCATCAGTGACGGGGTCATCATCACCACCCCGTCCTTCGAAATAATTTATTTGAATGATTCGGCTAAAGAGATTTGCGGAATGATTCCTTCAGGAGAGTTTGCAGGTTGGCCTTTGCAAATGGGAATCTATCATCTCGATCAGCAGACCTTGGTCCCTGCCGATCAGTTGCCATTAAAGCGTGCTCTCAATGGAGAGCATCTTCACGACATCAGACTCTATCTGAAAAATGCAGTTTTACCCAATGGGCGTATCATCTCCTGTAGTGGAGGACCTATCAGGGATTCTGAAGGGGGAGTCACGGGTGCGGCAATTTTCTTCAAGGACATAACTCTGATTCTGCACCAGGAAGAGTTCCTGAAAAAAGAGCGAAGTTTCTTTTCCCATGTTTTAAACTCTATCCCTGCCTTTGTTTTCTCCAAGGATCTTTCTGGATCAATCACGTTTAAAAATCAAAAATGTCATGAATTAGACTCTGTGCCTCTTCAGTTTCTGCAAGATGGATTAACTGAAGAGGAGAGGCGTTTGCTGGAAACACTTGAACCATTTGAAAAAGAAGAAAGTTTCTTTGATAAGGGAACTAAACGCTATTTCAGGATTCAGAACATGCCGATGTTTGGTTTTAACGGTCTTCCCGTTGGAATCTCAGGAATAGCATTCGAGACAACAGAAGCCGTTCAGCAGAAGAACTTACTTGATCAGGAACAGGCTCGCCTGGCAAGTTCTTCTAAACTTGCTGCTCTTGGAATGCTGGCCGCCGAACTTAGCCACGAGATCAACAATCCACTTGCGATCATACGGACCAGTTCATGGATTTTACATCGGATGCTAAGCGCTGAAGTCATTCCTGCAAAACAAGCCTTAGAAAAGCTTCGTGAAATTGATGAAACCGTCCAGCGTATCAGTGACATTATTACATCAGTAAAAAATCTCTCCCGTGATAGCTCCAAAGAAATAATGTCAGAAGTTCCTATCTCTGAATTGATAAAAGATGTTCAGAGTATTTGTGCGCCTAAGTTTAAGGCAAAGAGTATTGAACTACGGTTGAATTTTCCACCAACAATCCTGGAAAAGAAAATCAGCTGCCTCCGAGTTCAGCTTTCTGAAGTCTTTATTAATCTCCTGGTTAATGCTGTTGACGCCATTGAAGATCTCGATGAGAAAAGAAGATGGATTAGTATTGAGATCATCCCGAATCAAAGGAATATGGTTTTCCGTATCTGTGATGGTGGGGAGGGTGTCCCTCCTGATTTAGGGAGCAAAATCTTTACTCCATTCTTTTCAACTAAGGATGTGGGGCGAGGCACAGGCATCGGATTAAGCATTTCTCTTGAGATAATGAAAAAGCATGGTGGTTCACTTACCTGGAATCCAAAGGTTAGTCCAAGTTGCTTTGATATTTCACTACCTCTTTAAGCTGGATGCGTATGGATCTTTTGAAATTTCTTTTAAAAAACGGAGAGAGTTTTGGTTTCCCCATTAGTCTCGCTGATAGCAGTAAGCCAGATCTGCCTCTGATATATGTGAATACTGCCTTTCTTATGCTTGCGGGGTATGATCTAGATGAGGTTCTTGGACGGAATTGTCGATTCCTTCAGAATGACAAAGAGATACCTGAAGTACGAGGCCGGATAAGGTCGGCGATTAAATTTAAAAAGGCCATCTGTCAGGACTTGAAGAATTATCGAAAGAACGGAGAACTCTTTTTCAATCGTCTCGTGTTACTTCCCATTGCCTCTCAACAATCTGGCTATTTCTTAGGCTTTCAGCATGAAATAAGTGAGGATAAATATTCTCCATACAACGAAACTTCATCCAATGAGATTCTCCACAATCTTATCAATCCTATGAGCGTTCTTTTAAGTCTTCCTCGGGATGACGAAGATTTCTTCAAGGAAGCTTTTCTTGAGATGAACGCAAGGATAAAGGATTACATCTTCAAACGGCTCTGATGGATTGATCTGAGTAAGAATGACCCATCGCTCGGGCACGTGGCCTGCAGGAATGACCCCATCTTTTTCTAAAGGAGAAAATCATGGGTCAGTGCGAAGACTTTCACGGAAGCTTTAAAAACCTCAAAG